>CACKOX010000018.1 GCA_902601865.1 uncultured Alphaproteobacteria bacterium
GGGAAATGTTTATTTCATAGACAGACTCTGTGTTATCAACTTTTTTTCTTTTAGTGGTCTGACCACCAAAGTCAGTCATGATATCTACTAATGTGTCTCTTTCTTTGTCAGTTAAAATACCTTCTGTAGGTCTAAGACCTATTCCATCATGAGAAGCTATAAAATTAAAATAAGAGGTATTATCTTTTGCAGGGGGCATTCCCATTGACCACTTTCTAATAGCTGTGCTGTCACCCATTACCAAAGTCCAAAGCAACAAAGGAGGTAAAGCAAAGTTATATATTGCATTAGCCTCATCATTTTCTCCAAAATAACTAAGATTTTCTAAATTTGGTAAATTCGTTTCAGTGATAAGAAGGGTATTTTTACTATATGCATTTAAAAGAGTCCTAATGAGTTTAACAACTTCATGTGTTTGAGGTAAGTTTAAACAATTGGTTCCATATTCTTTCCACAGAAAAGCTATAGCATCTAATCGAAATACTCTAATACCATTTTTTAAATATAAATGGATTAATTTGATAAAGAAGAAAAGAACCTTAGGGTTTTTGAAATTAAAATCTACCTGATCATGGCTGAATGTACACCACAGATAAAAAGTCTCATCATTGATTGCATACTCTTTAAAAAGATCTGAACTTCTTGGACGTACAACACTCTCATATCCCTCTTGTACATTTTTTAGTTTAATAAAAAAATTTTGTGTATCTTCTTTATTTTCAATAAAGTTTTTAAAATATTTACTTTTTATAGAGGCGTGATTTATAACTATGTCGCTCATAACTCTAAAATCTTTTGACAATAATTTCATATCTTGCCAGTTACCTAAATCAGGTCTTACAATTTCATAATCTGTTATAGAAAATCCGTCATCAGAACTGTATGGGAAAAAGGGTAGAATATGAACATTATTAAAATGTTTCTTACAATATTTATTTAAAAATTTAGATAGTGCTTTTAATTTATTATCAGAGGTTTCTACAATAGAGTCACCATATGATATTAAAAAAATATCTTTTTGTGACCAATTAGGCTCAGTAATACCCTGATCTTTGTTTTCAAATAAATCTAAAACCTTATTAATTAATTTTAAGATTTCATTTTGATCTAAGATATCTTTATAAATGATTTGAAAGTGGATATTTAAATTATTTTTTAGTTCTTCTCTCAACTTATGCGTTATCTTCTTTTACAGCTTTGTTAAAATTATCTAAAATTGTTGGATCTGCACTGTCAATTCTTCTCCATGTTGGGATGTTGGGATTTTCACTTGGTGACTCTAAAAAAATCTTACCTGCTTCAATAATATTTTGTGCAAATAACTCAACCATTTCCTCTTCTTTATGTACATCAAAGTCTAAGCCATTCATTTCAGCATCTGTTTTGTATATCTGAACCATATCAAGAGCCATACGAAAATATGTAGCTTTTAATGAACGAAATTTTTCATGAGAAAATACCTGACCTTGTGTAGCCAGTTTTCTAAAAATTGCTTTTGAAATATCAATTGTCATTTTAGACAGACCTTTTTGTCTATTATTTTTCGAAACTTCTTGGTGTTTATGCTCATAGGTTTCTGCTAAATCAACTTGGCAAATACGATTATTCGCAAAGTTTCTATACATTTCAGACAGTATACCAACCTCCAAGCCCCAATCGTGAGGAACTCTGATATCATTTAAAAGATCATACTTGAATGAGAATTCACCAGCTAAAGGATATTTGAATATATCTAGAAAATTAAGATATTCATTATAACCAACCATTTTTTGTAAAGATTTTACTAAAGGTGTTACTAGTAATCTTGTAACTCTTCCGTTCATTTTTCCTTGAGCTACGCGGGGGTAAAAACCTTTGCAAAAATCAAAAGAAAACTTTGGATTTGCAACTGGATAAAATAACTTTGCTAATAAATTTTTATCATAAGTAACAATATCACAATCGTGCATAGCCACTGTTCCAGAGTCTTTTAAAGAAATTACAAAACCCATGCAGTACCATATATTTCTGCCCTTACCTTTTTCTAAAGGAGATAAGTCTAAATTAGCCAAGGCTTGATCTATTTTTTTTAATCTTGGGCCATCATTCCAAAGAATATAAGTTTTTTGTGGAAGGACTGAAAAAAACTTTTTAGCTTTTACAAATTCATTTTTGTTTGCCTGATCTAAACCGATAACTATATTTTTAATATATTTTACTTTCTTTAAAGTATTAACAATATAAGTCAAAGCTGGTTTTTCTAATTCAGAATAAAGAGAGGGTAAAATTAGAGTCATGGGGGAAGTTTTTGAAAAAGATAAAAGATCTTTTTCAATTTGTTCAATTTTTTTTGTATTAAAATTGTGAAGTGTTGCTATGACACCATTTTGATGAAAATCAGGCATGTTTAAAAAATTTTTTTCTCCAATGTATTGTTCAATTTATATAGGACTTGACTCCAACCGTCAGGTGCAAACTGTGATGACTTCAATATATTTTTTTTATTTGAACGCAACTTAGGGAAAGATCCAGATGGATTTTTTATAAGACATGGGTAACTAGCAGAATTTAACATATCAATATCATTTTTACTGTCGCCAAGAGCTATAGTATTTTTAGAGTATGTACCATAAAATTGATTATCATATATATGAGATATTAACTTTTTAGCTATTCTTTTGTTGCATACAGATGAAACTTGCATGAATCTACTACCTTGTATTAACACTCCCTGTTTTTCAGATCTGAGCTCATTTATAAATTTTCTTAAATTTGAAAAGCTATCTTCCCAGAGAATAATTTGACTAGCCTCTCTATTTAGCATCTTACTAGTATTATCTAGGTTTGTGTATTTTTTTAAAATCTTAGAAGGAAGATCTTGGGCTATTAGAAGTTTAAATTTTTTTTGTTTTTTTAATAAAAATTGATGCCAATTCTTAGAGGATAATTTTGCAATTCTAATTTTCCAATATTTACCATAATCTGATGAGTTCTTAATTTTCTTGAAACGATTTTTTGGAAAATATAAAAGTGCCCCATTCTCTGTACTAAAAGGCATATTGGTTAAATTTAATTTTTTTAATAAATTTATAGACTCACTAAATGTCTTACTTGTATTAAAAATAACATCATTTTCATTATTGATAATACTAGTAATAGTTTTTTTATTATTACCGTAGGAATAATTTTCATGATCTAATAAAGTTCCATCAAGATCAGTGAAGATTAGATATTTTTTCATTTATATAAGATTTTTTTAGTTTTTTGATTTTTATCTAATGTAATTAAAGCATTACATATATCAGGAGAAGTAAAAGACATCCATTTTGACAATTTTTCATAATATTGGATAAATAGAAAGAGTTTCTTTTTAAGATGATTGTCACTTCTCAATGAACGAAGATCTAATTCTTGTTTATATTTCCAGTTAATAACATATTGCCAGTTGGGTAGTTTGATAAAAATATAATAATTAAACTTATTAAAAAGTTTTTGGTATTCAACTAAGGATTGATTGTAAGCTGTTCTCCATATCATATCAGGATCATTTATTTTTTCTAAGTCATTAATATTCTTTTTTAAATACAAAGGATCAATTGGTTTTGAGCCAACACACCACCCTTCTAAAATTATTAAATCAGCTTTATTAACTTTTCTATTATGTTTTTTTTTATTATCAGTAACCTTGTCAAAGATCGGAATATATACTGGAAAATTATTTCTCTTTAATTTATCTACTGTCTCAATAAGTAATTTTAAATTATGGGTACATGGAACACCTCTGGTATCAAATAAATTAGTTTTCAATTTTTTTGCCAACTTTTTTCTTTGATATGTTGATAAATAAAAGTCATCAATGCTAAGAATTACAACACTCTTAAAATAAAATTTTTTAAAATATTTTTTAATTTGTATTGATAATGTTGATTTACCAGAACCTTGTGATCCAGCTATCATTAATGTTTTTTTATTTTTTATTTGATTGAATAAGTCTGCGTATAATTTAGCTATTTTATTAGATAGATCAGATCCAGTAAGCTCTTTGTGAGATTTTGATAAGAAGTCTAACTTATTTTTAATATCAGACATGATTATGTATTGGCGCGCTCTGCAGGATTCGAACCTGCGACCCTCTGCTTAGAAGGCAGATGCTCTATCCAGCTGAGCTAAGAGCGCATTTATTGGAATATTTACCACTTCAACTTTATATTTTCTACTTTAATATGCATTAATTTTTAAATGAACAACACATTAATAAAAGTCGAAAATATAGTAAAAACATTTGGTGGTTTAGTAGCGCTTAATGACTGCTCCTTAGAAATTAAAGATAAAGCTATTACTGGTATTATAGGGCCTAATGGCTCAGGCAAAACGACATTATTTAACGTCATAACTGGTAATCTTAAACCAGATACAGGGAAAGTTTTCTATAATGGTGTTGAAATCACAAATGAAGAGTCACACGACTTATTTCATTTAGGTGTATTAAGAACATTTCAAATTGCACACGAATTTTCAAATATGACAGTTATTGAAAATTTAATGGTAGTTCCAGGTAATCAAAAGGGTGAAAAACTTCTCTACTCTCTTATGAATAATCGACAAATAAAGAAAGAGGATGAAATTATAAGAGATAAGGCTATGGATGTTCTAAAATTCCTTAAAATAGAACACTTAAAAAATGAAAGAGCTGGAAATCTCTCTGGAGGACAAAAGAAATTATTAGAGTTGGCGAGAACTATGATGGTTGATGCAAAAATAGTTTTCTTAGATGAAGTTGGAGCAGGTGTTAATAAAACTCTTTTAAAAGATATCAGTGAGTCGATTTTAAAACTTAATCAGGATAAAGGTTACACATTTTGTATGATTGAGCATGATTTTAATTTTATAAGTGAGTTATGTGACCCAGTTATTGTTTTAGCAGAGGGATCAGTCCTCTTTAAAGGTTCTGCTGAAGAGGTTAAGTCAAATGAACAGGTTATTGAGTCCTATTTGGGTAAGGGATTAAAAAAGTAATGTTTTTTTCAGCAAGAAAGTTAACTGGAGGGTACGGTGGAGTTAACATTATTGAAGATTGCTCTTTCAATGTAGATCGGGGAGAGATTGTGTCTATTCTGGGCCCCAATGGTGCTGGAAAATCAACGGCAATGAGAGCCATGCTTGGTATATTAGACCTAAAAGATGGTAATGTAATGCTGGATGGTAAAGATATTACAAATCTAAAAACACAAGACCGAATAAAACTAGGCTTATCTTTCGTACCTCAAATTAAAAATATATTTACAGAGTTAACAGTAAAAGAAAATTTAGAGATGGGAGCGTTTATCAATGACGATAATCTACCTTCTAGAATAGAGGAAATGTATGATCTATTTCCAATAATTAAAGAAAAGAAGGATCAGTTTGCTGGTGAGTTATCTGGCGGACAAAGGCAACAAGTGGCAATAGCAAGGGCATTAATGACTAATCCTGATGTTTTAATGCTCGATGAGCCCACAGCAGGTGTCTCACCTGTTATTATGACTGAATTATTTCAACACATCCTGAATATTAAAAAACAAAATATTGCTATCCTGATGGTTGAGCAAAATGCACGACAAGCTTTAGAAGTATCTGACCGAGGTTATATATTGGTGACAGGAAAGAATGCATACGAAGGTAAAGGTGACTACCTGCTAAATGATAAAGAGATCAGAAAAGCTTTTTTGGGAGGATAAATGGATTTTTTAAATTCTATCATACTTCTAACTAACTTTATTATCGTACCTGGTATTACTTATGGCTCTCAATTGGCACTTGGTGCTATTGGGGTAACTTTGATTTATGGAGTGTTAAGATTTGCAAACTTTGCCTACGGAGACTTAATGGCTTTTGGAACTATGGTTGTTATTCTTATGACATGGTATTTACAATCAAAGGGAATTTCATTTGGATTGCTTCCAACAGCTCTTCTGGCTTTACCTGTCGGCATCTTATTAACCATTGCAGTGAGCTTGTTCTTTGACAAGACAGTTTTTGAATATTACCGAAATAAAAAAAGTAATCCTGTAACTTTTATAGTTGTGAGCCTAGGTATTATGTTTGTTTTAAATGCAGTGGTAAGAATTATTATTGGGCCAAACGATATAAATTTTATGGATGGACATAAATTCATAATGAAAGCGAGAGAATTTAAACAATTAACAGGTTTAAATGAAGGTCTAGCAATAAAGTCTACACAAGTAGTTACATTGGTAACAACTATAATTACCTGCTCAATACTGTTTTATTTTTTAAATAAAACAAAGACAGGGAAATCGATGAGGGCATATTCAAATAATGAAGACTTGGCACTACTCTCAGGCATTGACCCGAAAAAGATAGTTTTAATAACATGGGTAATAGTTTCTATTTTAGCGACTATTGCCGGAACATTATATGGTTTAGACAAAAGCTTTAAGCCCTTTACCTATTTCAATAATCTTCTTCCTATCTTTGCAGCTACAATAGTTGGAGGGATAGGTAATCCTTTAGGGGCATTCTATGGGGGCTTTTTAATAGCATTCTCTGAAATAGGTCTTACCTATGCATATAAAAAATTCTTTAAATATATTATGCCAGAAAGTTTAGAACCAAGTACCCTTATACAATTTATCTCAACTGATTATAAATTTGCGATCTCTTTTGCAATATTGATAATTGTTCTCATATTTAGGCCAAATGGCATTTTTAAAGGAAAAGTCATATGATTAAAAATATAGACTTTAGGATTTGTTTTTCTGTCATGGCTATATTAACAGTTTTAGTTGGCCTGTTTCAGTCCTGGGGCATCGCTCTATCAATGTTAAATCTTTGTTTGATCTCTGCGGTTATGGCAATGGGAGTAAATATACAATGGGGATTTGCGGGTTTAATAAACTTTGGTGTTATGGGTTTTTTAGCCATAGGAGGACTTGCTACTGTTTTAGTTTCTGTGCCACCTGTGCATGAAGCATGGAGTGCTGGAGGTATAGGTATTTTAATATCAGGATTATTTTTAGCAGCAGTTGTAATTAGCGTATTTATAATTAATAAAAAATTATCAAAGAATAAATATAAAAACTTTTTTGTATTCTTAATTATAATTTTATCTATCCCTTTATTAAAATTCATAGCAGGACCATCAATTAGTAAAATTGAGTCTATAAATGCAGCCACTTCTGGTTTCCTAGGTGGTGCAAATTTACCAATTATTTTCTCTTGGTTTGTAGGAGCGATTTTATCTGCCTTAGTGGCTTTTGTTGTAGGTAAAGTATGTTTGGGATTAAGATCAGATTATTTAGCTATCTCTACTCTGTTGGTATCAGGAATTATTATTACGATTGTAAAACATGAAGAGTGGCTATCAAGAGGTGTTAAGAATGTTATTGGTCTAAAGAGACCCGTTCCATATGAGGTTAATTTACAAAAGTCAGAATGGTTTATTAATTTAGTTCAGTTTTTTAACTCCTCAAAGTTATCAAATGTTTTAGACCCTGAAGCAAAAATTTCTTTACTTAATCAATTAGTAATCTCCTCTTCAGGTGTTTTTGTAAAACTTTGCTTTAGTTTGATTTTCTTAGTCGTTGTATTTGTAATTCTATATTTTTCAGAAAAGGCTTTAAATTCTCCTTGGGGTAGGATGATGAGAGCTATAAGGGACAATGAAGAAGCAGCCAGGGCCATGGGTAAAAATGTTGTTAAACAGCATTTATTTATTTTTATGCTGGGGTCAGCGATTATTGGATTTGCAGGTGCAATGCTCGTTACTTATGATGGCCTTTTTACTCCGTCAAGCTATCAACCACTCAGATATACTTTTTTAATATGGGTGATGGTCCTCTTGGGTGGTACAGGGAATAATTATGGAGCAGTTCTTGGAGGGTTTGTAGTCTGGTTTATTTGGATACAATCAGCTCCATTTGCAATGGTTGTAATAAATTTATTCACTGGCCATTTAGATGAAACTAGTTACATAAAAGATCATCTTCAAAATAGTGTTCCTTACTTTCGATATTTAATGATGGGGCTTGGTTTACTATTAGTTATGAGATACAGACCAAAAGGATTACTTCCGGAAAAGGTTATAAAAAATTAAAGAAAATTATTTAGCCCCACCTAAAAGATGAGGCTAAATTTTAATGTTTATCTTTGAGCTACGTCTATGAATTGACCGCCTTGAATTCCTTTTTCAAGGAACGCTCCAAATGCTTCTCCTACTTCTGTGAAGTTAACATCTGTTGCTCCATCGTAGTCAACAGCAAATCCTGCACAAGCAAGATCAAGACCTTTCTTAAGCTCTCCTGCATAAATTTTTGTACCAGGTCCGTTAGCTACACTCATAATATTTGCAGCTACAGTTGCACTGTCATCAGATCCACCTTTACACATAGCTAGCATTATCAATGCAGCAGCATCGTATGACTCGCCAACATAAACTGAAGGGTCAACACCGTTAGCTTCGGCGTATGCTTTAAACTTCATAGCACCAGCGCCTAATGAACCAGGCATAGAACCAAAAGATCCATCAAGATCAGAACCAAAAGTATCAGTTAATGAAGCACCAATCATTCCATCAGAAAGCACAAATGTATCAAAAGCACCACTATCAAGTGACCCCTGTATAATTTGGTTTCCACCTTGGTCTAAATAACCAATAACAACTAATGCATCACCACCAGCAGATGAAAGAACACCTACTTCAGCACTATAGTCTGCTTTATCACCTTCATGAGCAGTTTTCGCTGTAACTTCTATACCTCTTGCAGTAGCGGCAGCTTCATATACATCAGCTAAACCTACACCATAGTCAGTATTAACATAAGTAATCGCAACACTTGAAATACCTCTATCATTAGTAATGTCTGCTAATACTTCTCCGCCTCTAGCGTCAGAAGGAGCTGTTCTAAAAAATAGACCATTATCCTCTGCTGTAGTTAAAGCAGGTGAAGTAGCAGATGGTGAAATCATTGGAACACCATTAGGAACAGCTACGTTAGAAAGAACTGCACCTGTAACACCAGAACAGTCTGCTCCCATGATAGCTGTAACGCCTTGAGATATTAAAAATTCGGCCGCAGATGCTGCTGCTGCTGAGTCGATACATGTTGAGTCAGCTCTAATTGAGCTAACTGTAGAACCACCTAAAAGTGCACCAGAGTCTGAAGCTTCGTTAAAAGCTAACTCAGCGCCTGCAGCCATACCTGGCGTTAATGATTCAATAGGTCCTGTAAAACCTAAAATAATGCCAACTTTAACTTCTTTAGCGTATGACGTGCTAAACATAAATAAAGCAAGCAGAGTTGTAATGAACTTAATCATTTCTTTCCCCCTTATTAATTAATAATTATGCAGTGATAATAGTATTATATTTTAAAAAATGAATATTTAATTATTAATGAGTCCAGGAGGTTTTTCTATTATTTGAGAAATTACTAGCATAACTCTTTGGTTTTACTTGTTTATAGGATTGATCTACAACCTTATATTCATATGAGTTCTTTTGACACCATGAGATGGCATCATCTAGATTATCAAAATTGAGTTTTATTTGCTTAGTTGTGTTTTTGGAACTATTCCATCCCATTAAAACATCTTTTTGAAGACTAGGGTCAAATTCAAATTCAATAATCCATAATTTAGTTTTTTTTAGACCCGATTGCATATTTGTTTTTGAGGGTCTTTTGATCGTAACTTTTTTCATCATTTAATTGTTGGTCGGGGAGACAGGATTCGAACCTGCGACTTTCTGCTCCCAAAGCAGACACTCTACCAGACTGAGCTACTCCCCGAGTATTAAATATATATACTTTTGTCTTATAAATAGTCAAACAGTTAAATTACATGCAAAAAGTAAGTAAAATAAAAAAAATCCTTTTATCAAAAAGTTTTTTCAGATTTTGGAAATACCAGTTTTTAATTAAGAGCCATAACAAAAAAATTAAACCCTATAAAATTAATAGAGAAATTTTGAACATTGGTGATGTTGTATTTGCATTATGTTTTAGCCCAGAGGAAAAAAAATTTTATTTAATAAAACAATTTAGGCCATTTTACTTTGTAAGAAGTAAAAATTTAAAATATGAAATTGTTGGTGGTCTGGTTGATAAGGGTGAAAGTTTAACAACAGCCTTAAAAAGAGAAATTAAAGAAGAAATTGGAGTTAAAACAGAAAAAATAGTCAAACTAACTACGTATTGTCCAGTGCCAGGTTACTCTGATGAAATCGTTCATGTTTACTATGCCGAGGTAGAAAAAATTAAAATAAAATCCCTATACAACAAGAATGAAAATGAAGAAATAAAAATTTTTAAACTAACACTTTCTCAATTAAAAAAAATTAATGAAAGCAAATCAATTCAAAACGTCCTTACAAAAATTTCAATATATGAATATTTAAAAAAATTTAAAAAGAGTTAACGTTATTTACTATTTTATTATCTTTTAAGAAATCAGCAACTTGGTTTGCTACGTCAATGGCAACATTAGATTGCGCCTCTTTTGAAGAGGCACCTAAATGTGGAGTTAAAAGTAAATTTTTAGCTCCAAACATAACGTTATCTGTTGCAGGTTCATTTTCATAAACGTCGATAGCTGCCCCTGCTATAACTCCATTGTTTAAAGCGTCTTTTAAATCAACTTCATTGATTAAACCACCTCTAGCACAATTTATAATAACTGATGTAGGTTTCATGGTAGAAAGAGTTTCTTTATTAAACATATATTTAGTTTCATCATTTAATTTTGTATGAATTGAGATAATATCAGCTTCTTTTATTAACTGCTCAGTTGAAACTTTATTTGCTTTGAATCTAGATAGATCTTCTTCACTGGCTGATTTAGAGTTAGTAATAATGTTCATTCCAATTGTTAAGCAAATTTCAGCAACTCTTTGTCCAATATTACCATAACCAACTATTCCAAGTGTTTTTCCTTTTAATTCAGTCCCAATAAACTTAGGTTTTTCCCACTTTCCTTGATGAGTAGAGTCATTAGCTAAATGTATATTTCTCATAAGTGAAAACATTAACCCCACACTTAACTCTGCAGTTGCCTCAAGATTTCCTAAGGGAGTGTTCATTACTAAAATTTTATTTTTTGTTGCTTGATCGAGGTCAACATTATCAACACCTACCCCTGCTCTTCCTATAACTTTAAGGTTTTTGCAGTCAGTAAGTATATCAGACGTTAGTTTAGTAGCAGATCTGATTAAAATACCATCATATTGATCAATTACTTCTTTGAGTTCCTCTGGAGACATTCCAGTCTTAATATCGTAATCAATTTGTTTAGATTTAAGAACGTCTTCAACTTTATTACTCATTTTATCAGAAATTAAAATCTTCATTATTTATACCTTTCCATTGTTTCAAAAAAGGACCACTCAATCCATGGTAAAACTTTTTCAATATCAGAGGCTTCTACGGTTGCGCCTCCCCAAATCCTTATACCAGCTGGTGCATCTTTATAAGCATTAATATCATAACCAGCATCTTCCATTTCTAATGTAGAGCAGACCTCTTTTACTAGTTTTTTTTGATTGTCACTGTCTAAAGCTACAAAATCAGGATGTGTAAACTTAAAGCATATACTAGTTGAAGAATAGGTATTTGGATCCACAGCCAAAAACTCTACCCAATCCCTTTGTTCAATCCAATCTCTTATGACTTGGAGATTTTTTTTTGATCGTGATATAAGCTCTTTTTGACCACCTATTTCAATACACCAATTCAAAGCATCTAAAGCATCCTCAGCTGCAAGTAAAGATGGTGTATTAATTGTAGCTCCCTCAAAGATATCTTTAGCAAATTTTTTATTTTTAGCTAATTGAAAAATTTTTGGCATTGGCCAGGAAGGTTCATAAGTCTCTAATCTTTCAACAGCTTTTGGAGATAAAGCAATCATTCCATGTGCAGCCTCTCCGCCTAAAACTTTTTGCCAAGACCAAGTTACAACATCTAATTTTTTAAAATCCATATCCATTGCAAATACAGCAGATGTTGCATCACAAATTGATAGACCTTCTCTCTCGTCTGGGATCCAATCGGCATTAGGTATACAGACACCTGAGGTTGTACCATTCCAAGTAAAAACAACATCATTATTGAAATTTACTTTAGTTAAATCTGGAAGCTCACCATAGTTATCAGTTTTATGAACAGTGACATTTTCTAGTTTTAACTGTTTTGTAATATCTTTTACCCAAGTCAATCCAAAGGTTTCCCAACCACAAACCTCGACACCTTTTAATCCTAAAAGACTCCACATAGCCATTTCTATAGCCCCAGTATCTGATGCAGGTACAATACCCACTAAATAATCATCAGGTAATTCGAGTACCTCTTTTGATTTAACTATAACTTCGTTTAATTTTGCTTTACCACTTTTCGCTCTATGGGATCTTCCTAATACCGCATCACTTAATGCATCTAATTTCCAACCAGGTCTTTTAGAGCAAGGTCCTGATGAAAAAAATGGATGATTTGGTTTAATAGTGGGTTTTTGCATTGTTTATATTACTCCTCAGTTTTAAAGATTTACTCAATAATTTTATAAAAAAACAGCCCATCTAGTGGCTTTGGCTCAAACCAAGTAGCTTTGGGTGGCATAAATTTCAAATTTTTTGAATAATCTATAACTAAATCCATGCTAACTGGTCTCATCAATGTTGATAAATCTGTTATACCTGTATCAACTTGATTAATCAAATAATCAGTCCCTAGTGTGGGTGGGACGAATTCTACCCTTTCATCATTAGTTTCATCATAAATATTTAATATTTCTTTTAAGACAAACTCACCAAAATCAATGCAATCTGCGCCATTTGTAGAATAGTCATCTTTCAAATCGATTTTAAAAAATTTACCATCGAAGTAGATTACAAAAAAACGGTCTATCTTCTCGTGATACTTTAGCTCCTCAACATGAAAAAAATTTTTTAAATCAGTCAAAAACGAATCTTTCTTATAATCTCTAGGGAACTTAATACTTCTATTATAAGACAAGTTTAAGCACTTAGATTTTGGGAAAACTATTGATAAAAACTTAGTATCTTTATCGACATCTAATTGTGCAAAACCTTCAATCCTATGATGGCCATCTGCAACAAAAAGTTCCTTAAAGTTTATACCACTAAAGTCAGTGTTAGTTTTATATATAGAGTGAGTATACTTACCTGATTTAAACTTTATAATTGGTTTTTTATCGTGATGGATATCAAGATTTAGATCAATATTTTCATCATCGTAAAAAAGATAAATAGGGCTTAATTGGAATTTAACTTTAGATAATTGATCAGCTCTTTCTTTTCCTTTACTAACTAAAATCTTTTCGTGAGGCTTAATATTTCTATTAATATAATCTTGTATATTTAATAAGGAAATTAACCCCGTCTGGGAATGATTTTCTGAGTCAATCCTATATAAAAAATATTCTTTTTCTGATTTATAAATAATTTCTTCATCAATAAGTTTTTGATAGTATTTCTTTGATAAGTCAAAAAATTCTTCCTCAGAAAGATTTTTGTTAAAATAAATATCAGGTCTTAATATTTGTAAAAGATTAAGTTTATGTACTTGTTCAGAGGTAAAGTTGTAATCAATTATATCTGTGCTCGGAGATATAATTGATTGTAGATATTTATTGTTTAGTACATAAGTATTTGGTAATAATGGCTTCATTTATGAATAAGAAAAAAATACCTTACTATTTTGCTTTAATGATTGCGTTGATATTCTTTTTTTATGGAATATTTTCAGTTTTAATACACTAATCTTCTTTATTTGTTGAATTGGGAAGGTTCTTCTCCTCATACCAAATTGATTTATCAGGAATGTTTCCATCCCATAAATAACTTTCATAATCAAATTTAGGCATGCCCTTATCAGACCTTTCATAATAAAGTCCAAACTCTCTACAGTACTCTGATAGCTGGTCAGCTTCGATTTCTAATATATTTAATTTTTCCCATTTTTTAGATGATGCTACCCATTTAAAGCCTTTTGATTTAAGCCAATCTTTGTGGTAGTAAGTCTCAGAACCGGATACTGAGAATGTAATATTTTCACTCATAAAGAACCTCTTGAAATAATTTGTACGGATAATATGTAAAAATAGATAAGTTTTCAAAAGAATTCTTTGAATTTACAAAAGAATTTAGATCTTCAGAGTTATAAAGGGTTTTATTTGTGTCAAATGACATCTCTTTTGATTTAATTGCTGAGTCAGTATTAAAAATATTACTTTTTAACATAATTTTTATTTTTAATTGTTCATTTATTTCAATCTCACATTTTAAGCTATTTATTTTATTTGTTAATTTATCGATACTTTTATCTTTAATAAGTACTGTAATTTTTTCATTACGGTACTTATAAATTAAATAAAAGAGATCTGGGCACAGATCAAACAAAACATCTTTAGTATCTAGACTATTTTTAAAATCATTAGAATACTGGAAATTTTTTACATAAGTAATTGCATTTTGATTAGTAGACTCTTCATAGAGCTTTTTGAAATTTATTTCATTTATTAAAAAAAGATTATTTATTAATTTAGACTCGACTAATTCATTGAAATGCTCCAAGTCATTTGAACTACTAATAATTGGGTAATCAGTTATAACTTTGATATTATTTTTCAAACAAAGATAAATATACTCAAACTTAATACCCGAAGGTAAAAAATTTAAAATAAAATCTACTTCTTTGTCGTAAATGAGATCTTCATACGAACCATAATATTTATTAAAATAATAAGACTTACAAAATGCTTGAGCGGCCTCAGTGTTTCTTGAACTATTGGCATAAAGGTTAAGCGTGTTAGATAGTTTATTTTTTTTTATAAAGTCAATTGATTTTTGATCTGAGCTTAGTATAGCTAAATTGCTTTTCATTTATTTTTTATTATAATCCTTGGATGAAACAGGTTTTTTTAAGCTATCACGATATACACACAGATTGTATAAAATTAGCAAAACTAATAAAAAAAAAATTTAAACCCCAAAAACTTATTTTGATTTCAAGAGGTGGACTTATACCGGGCTCTATAATAGCTAATTATTTAGGCATACAGGATATTGATGTAATTGCTCTTAAAACCTATGCAGATAGGAAAAAAAATTCAGATATAAAAATTTTTAAAAGAATAAAATCAGAAAAAAAGTTGGTTGTTATTGACGATTTAGTAGATAGCGGCGATACAGCTAAAATAGTTAAAGATATGATGCCAAATTCAAAGTTTGTAGTTTTATATGCAAAAACCTCGGGAAAAAAACAAGCCGATCTTCATCTATATGATTTTAGGGATAAAGACTGGCTTGTTTTTCCTTGGGAACAGGATTAATTAAATATTTACTTATATACTTATTGAGGTACCTCTCCGTCTATACCCTGGACATAGAACATCATTCCAGCGAGCATCCCATCATCAGCAACTTCGCCTTCTTTAACAACTAATTCTCCAGCTTGGTTGTATATTGGGCCTTCAAATGAATGAAGAGTTCCATTCTCAATAGCAGTCTCCATATTTTTTGCTTCTAAAATTAAATCTAGAGGTAATAGTTTTGTGTTATATGGTGACATTTCTACCATACCATCCTTAAAACCTTGCCATGTGTCCTCTGATCCCCAAGTACCATCTACAACAGCTTGAGCCTTTGCAGCATAATAAGGGCCCCAAATATCTTCGATTGAAGTCATGTGGGCATTTGGACAGAATGCTTCTTGATTTGAAGCTTGACCGAAAGCAAGTACTCCAGCCTTTTCGGCGGCTTGGCAAGGAGCATAAGAGTCAGTATGTTGAACAATTATATCTGCCCCTTGATTGATTAATGTATTGGCAGCATCTGCTTCCTTTCCTGGATCATACCAGGAGTAATTCCATATAATTTTAATTTTAACGTCTGGATTTACTTTTGCAGCAGCTAGGTAAAAGGCATTAATACCTCTGATTACTTCAGGTATTGGAAATGACACTATGTAACCTATTGTATTTGTCTTGGTCATTTTACCTGCGATATGACCAATAATAGTTCTACCCTCATAAAATCTTGCAGAATATGTTGAGACATTATCCATTCTCTTAAACCCTGTAGCATGTTCAAATTTTACGTCTGGAAATTCTTCTGCTACCTCAAGAGTTTGGTCCATGTAGTTAAATGATGTAGTAAAAATCAAGTCATGACCAGAAGCGGCAAGTTTTCTTATAGCTCTTACAGCATCAGCATTTTCTGGGACATTTTCTATATAAGTTGTTGAAATAGAGTCTCCTAAAGCATTCTCCATATAAATTCTGCCTTGATCATGCATATAAGTCCATCCATGATCTCCTGGAGGGCCTATGTATATAAAACCAATTTTCTTTTGATCAGCGTGAAGAGCTGAGACAGAAATTATGGTAAAAAATGAGAGAATAGTTAGTATTTTTCTTATCATATTTAAAATCCTATCTTTTTAAAATTTAATAATTTTATTATAAAACTATTTTCAGTAATAAATAATGAATCTAGTTAATAATAAATATGTAATAAATTTATAACAAAAAAGAAATAGATGCCCTTAATATGAAAAAAATAAGTGGATAACCTATTGATTTTTTTCAAAAGGTATATTCAAAGAAGCTGGAGCACTCAACTTTAGTCTTAATTTATTGGATGAGATAAAAACTAATACCAATATTGTCGCTAAATATGGCATCATATTAAAGAATTGTCCCGGTAATTTGACACCAATAGCTTGAAGGTTCATTTGCATTATAGCTACTCCACCAAAAATATATGCACCAACTAGAAGCCTCCAGGGTTTCCAAGTAGCAAAAACTACCAGAGCTAAAGCTATCCATCCCCTTCCAGCTGTCATTCCCTCTTGCCACATAGGTGCGTAACAAATAGAAATATAAAAACCTGCAAGAGAGCTCATTACTCCTCCAAATATGATAGTCATGTATCTAGTTTTTATTACATTATAACCAAGAGCATAGGCAGAATTATGGTTTTCTCCAACTGCTCTGACAATCAGACCCGATTTAGTTTTAGATAAAAAATAACTCACCATAAGCACTAATAAGAACGAAATAACTATGAAGTAATATGGGTTTAATCCTTCAATAGGAGTTCCGCTAAATTTTTTTCCAAGCATTGCACTTAAACCGATACCAAATATTGTTAAGGCTAGACCAGTTGCTATTTGATTAGTCATCAAATTTAGAACTAGAAAGGCAAATATACCTGAAAGAATAACTCCTGATATAATTGAAAAAAATAAAGAATAAAAATAATTTCCCGTTAAAACTAAAGTTATAAAACCTGTAACAGCGCCTACTAACATTAAGCCTTCAAGTCCAAGATTAAGAACTCCACTTTTTTCAGTGACTAATTCTCCAATACCAGCTAATACTAGAGGTGTAGTTGATATTAAAACTATATTCAAAATACCAATAACAAGATCTATATTCATGATATAGAAACTTTATATTTGTTTAGAAAGTCAGTGCCTAATAAAAAAAATAAAACTAAGCCCTGAAAAACAAATCCCACGGCTGAGGGTATTTTTAAAAATAGTTGGGCATCTTCAGCACCCAAATAAGTTAAAGCAATCAATAATGATGATAAAATTATTCCAAGAGGATTTAATCTGCCCAAAAAAGCAACAATAATTGCAGTAAAACCATAGTTCGGAGAAATATCTCTGTATAACAATCCTATTGGTCCAGAGACTTCAAATAACCCAGCTAATCCTGCACAGGCACCACTAATTAAGAAAGTATAAAAAATTAAATTTTTATATTTAAAACCTGCATATTGAGATGCTTTTGAACTAAAGCCAGAGACTCTTAATTTAAAGCCAAATAAAGTTTTGTTATAAACAATGTAAGAGATGAAACAAATTATAATAGCAAAATACACACCAATGTGAATTCGAAGACCATCAAATAACACCGGTAGTCTTCCAGCATCTGGGAACGGCATTGATTTTGGGAGACCATATCCAGCTGGGTCTTTCCAAGGACCAACAACAAAATAATCGAGTATAAATAGTGCAACATAAGTCAGCATCAAACTAGTTAAAATCTCATTAGTATTAAATTTTGTTTTTAAAAGAGCTGGAATCGTAGCCCAAAAAGCACCTCCGATAGCTCCAAATAAAATCATCAAAGGAAGTAAGAAAATACTTGTAGAGTCATTAAATAAGAGACCTATACCTCCTCCAAAGATAGCACCCATTGTTAATTGTCCTTCAGCTCCAATATTGTAAATATTATTTTTAAAGCAATATGATAAACCAAGTGCGATAATAGCGAGAGGAGTAGCTTTAACAAATAATTCTGAGATACCGTAAGAATTTGAAATAGGGCTAATAAAAAAGATTTTAAAAGACTCGATTGGACTTAAATCTAATAGTAAAAAAATAAATGAACCAAAAAATAGTGTTAAAAAAACTGCTACTAATGGAGATAAATAAAATATTAGATTAGAATAATCTTCTCTTAATTTAATGTTAATCAAATAAACCACCCATATACTTACCTAATTTAGTAATATCTATGTTCTCAACATTTAAAGATTTTGATAATGAACCCTCATATAAAACAGAAATATTATGACAAACTTCAAGGAGTTCATCCAAATCATGGGAAATAATTATTATTGAAACTCCTCTATGTGATAATTCTATTAAAGATTTTTTAATAAAAGCCTCAGAACCTGCATCTATACCCCATGTTGGTTGAGATAAGATTAATAATTCAGGATCAGACATGATTTCTCTTCCAATTATAAATTTTTGAAGATTACCGCCTGACAACTTACCAGCTTTTACATTAAATGACGGAGTATCAACATTGAAATTTTTGATGACATCATTAGCGTAGGAATTAATTCTATCAAAATTAATAAAATCACCTTTTTTAAACTCAGTTTTATGATTCATGCTTAGTAAAATATTTTCACTTAATGACATTTCAGGAACTGCACTATGTCCCAATCTCTGTTCAGTCACATAAGAAATAGATAAAGATTTTCTTTGAAATGTAGATAATTTATTGATGTTAATATTTTTAAAAATAATATCTCCATTAAACTCAAAATCGTTTTCATTTAGTAAAATTTCCATTAACTCTTTTTGGCCATTACCAGCCACTCCGGCAATACCAAAAATTTGTCCCTTTTTTAAATTGAAATTAATTTTATTTAAATTAGTTGTGAATGGATCTTGAGAAAATGAAGATAAATTACTTAAACTTAATACATTCTCTGAGTAATTAACATTATTTATCTGTTTAGTTTTAGTTACTTTGTAACCTAGCATTTTATAACCCAAACTTTCAGGATCTTCATTTTTAGTAGTTAAATTACTTATTACTTCTCCATTTCTCATAATTGTTACATGATCTGATAAATTAATAATCTCATCTAATTTATGAGATATAAAAATTACTGTTAAACCATCAGCTACTAATTTTTTAATTATTTTAAATAGTTTATTAATCTCATCTGGAGTTAAGACAGAGGTAGGTTCATCCATTATTAAAATTTTTGGATTATTTAAAAGAGATCTAACAATTTCTACAGATTGTCTTTGACCCACTGAAAGTGAACTTATAGGAGAATTTAGATTTAAATTAAAACCATACTTATTGCATATAGTTTCAGAATTTGATTTTAGTTTGCTTAGCGATATTTTTTCACTCATACCTAGTATTAGATTTTCTGCAACTGTCAGTGACTCAAATAAACTAAAATGTTGGAAAACCATATTTATACCTAAAGTTTGTGCCATAGTTGGTGAATTAATTGTTACTAAGTCAGAATTAATTATAATTTGACCTTTATCCGGTTTAACGTGTCCATACAAAATTTTTACTAAAGTTGACTTACCAGCACCATTTTCACCTAAAATTGCATGTATAGATTGTCTTATAATTTTAAAAGAGACATTATTGTTAGCAACTACTCCTGGATACTCTTTACAGATGTTCTGAAATTCGACTATAGGTTGCATAAATATTAATAGATTCTTTTTTTTAAAGATTAAATTATTTTTTTTGATTTAGGATAAAATTTATTTAAAGATAAAGAGGTTCTGAGTCATAAGAAGACCAAAGATACCAAGTGACTATTGTCGAATAATTGCCCCATTTTTTTGAATTATTAGAAAATTTTTTTAGATTTATATCATTATAGTATTTCTTATAAGCGTTTATAAAGCCAAGATCGCCTAAGGGCATGATATTTGGTAATCCTAAATAAAAAATAGAAAACATTTCAGCGGTCCATCTACCTATTCCAAAAATTTGTGTTAAATCTTTATTTACATTATCAAAAGAATTTTTATTTAATTTAATCTTAGATACTAAATGGTAATTCTCTAAAAGAGAAATTAAACACTTTTTTTTATTATTACTTAAAGGTAGTTCTTTTATCTTATTTTTATTATTTCGAAAATTAGCAAAATTTACAGGACCAATAATATGCTTAGAATTTTTATAGATTGACATGGCTGCAGAAACAGATATTTGTTGGGAACAAATAGATTTGAATAAAACATCAAATTTATTTTTATTAGTTTTTAGTTGATGCTTTGGATTATAATATTTTTTAAATACTGCATCGTATTTCAATAAATGGTTACAACCTTTTTTCCAATAGTTCATTAATCAATGAAAGATTTGACTAAACTAGAGGTGTCGTATTTTTTATATATTGTGCTTTGTAATTTTTTATATTTTTCATAAACACTCCTAGTAAGTTTAAGATTTAAGTCTAATTTTTTTGCATGTTGTAGTACATATTTTAAGTCTTTTGTCATTAGTTCTGTTGAAAAACCAAAGTCAAATTTATTTTTAACTATTGTAGGATATCTATTTGTAAATTGCCATGAGCTTGCTGCTCCATTTTTCAACGCATTGAATATTTTATTTTGATCAAGTTTATTCTTTCTACTGAATTGAAATGCTTCTGATATTGAATACAATATACCACAAATTAAAATTTGGTTTGTAAATTTAGCTAATTGTCCTGAACCCAGTTTTCCCATATATGTACAATTATTTGAGTAAGCGGATATAATTTTTTTTGATTTATTAAAATTTGATTTATCACCACCAACCATTACTGATAGAGAACCCTTTTTTGCACCCTCCTCACCACCTGTAACTGGAGCATCAACAAATTTTAATTTTGGTTTGGAAAATAATTTAGTAAGTAATTCTATTTGATGTAAAGATATCGTAGAGTGTTCAATAATAGCTGTATTTTTCCAATAATTATTAGTTTTTATAAATTTCTTATAAAATGAGTTAACAGCGTTGTCATCTTTTAAACAGCTGATTACAAAATCAAATTTAATATTATTAGTAAAATTATATTGAATACCAGAGAATTTTTTTTTCCATTTAGTCTCAATGGTACTAGTTCTATTATAAATATATAGGTCTATATTTTTTTGTTTTGATAAAAAACCAGCCATATGGAAGCCCATTTTACCAAGACCAACAAATAGAACTTTATAAGTTGGCATAGAAAATAATCTTTTTTTCTAACTTAGAATAATTAAATTCCATATCTGGTAAGTTAGTGTCAAAATTTAATAACTTTAAAAAACTCATTGCTGGAAATAAGTCCCATATTTTAGATCCATAGACTGTCAAAAAAGATCTTTCACCCTCTATAGCCTCAATTACATCATAGCCTATTGATCTTGATCTAATTTTTTCTGTGTAGGAAGTAATAATGTCTTTAAAGTAAATTTTAGCATGATCGCCCAAAAAACCAATTTGATTACTATAAATTTGTGGTTTTATTTGCTTATGGTTTTTAAATATAGACTGATTAAAGGTGTGGTAAAAAATATCAGCAATTGGATCATAAATAATTGCAAATTCACACTTAGTATTTTTTATAAAAGATAACATTATAGCTACTTTATTAATTCCATTAATAAAGTTTCTAGTTCCATCTATGGGGTCTACAGTTAAATATTCATCATCTTTAATTAATTCTGAATTACCTTCTTCAGATATAATATTATTGAAACCTATTTTATTAAAATATTCAATTAATTCATTTTCTATAATAACATCATAACTAGTAACTTTAGAATTATCAATTTTAGTTGATACTTCATCTTCATTTAATTTACCTATCTTTGGAATAATTATATCACTTGCTATTTTCTTAAGATATGAATGAGTATCCAAAAAAAAAGTATTATTAATAATCATTAATAATTTTTTCTAAAACATGGGAGTCTTTTTGTGAAACACTTAAAATTAAAATATCATTATTTAAAGGGATATGATCGTTATTTTTTAATTCCAATGTTTCTTTTGTTAATGTACAGACATGATTAATTACATTAGACTTTTTTATATTTTCATAAATTTCGTTTTTATATTTAATTTCGTAGATTATATACTCATCTTTCAAAATAGAATGGTATGATAAAAGAGAACCTTTTGAAATTTTTTCAATAATTCTTGATGTAGTTAACTCTCGGGGATTGATAATGACATCAATACCTAAATCGTTCGCAAAAGAAGAGTAAGACTCATTATTAATTACTGAAATAACAGATTTTGAACCTCTTTTTTTTGCTATAATTGATAATATTGTATTAATTTGATCATTATCTGTAACTGTAATAACAAGATCAGAATTATTTAATTTAATTTCTTCATAAAGTGTTTGATCTAATGCATCTCCATGAAATATTGTCGTATTTTTAAGAAGACCTGCTAAAAAATTACATCGCTCTTTATTTAGTTCTAATATTTTTAAATTAATTTCCTGATCATCCTGTTCTATTAAAGTCGATAAATTTTGACCTATATTTCCACCACCTACTATTAAAACATCTAAAACATAATCTTTAAAACCAAAAAACTTAATGAGTTTATTCAAATATTTTTTCTTTATCAGTAGATACAGTTGATCTGATATAGATATATTCTTAAAGTCGAAGCTTATCTTATCCTCTTTGCTATGACCTAAATAACACAAGTTATTAGTTTTAAAAAAAATCTTAATTTCTTCAAAAGTATGATTTTTAAATAAGTCAGAGGATTGCATTCCAATTAATAGGTAGTCTTGTGTAATAAGAGACTCACTAAAAAAAGCACCGGGTAAATGAATTTTTTCAAAAATATTATTAGAAACTTCCCATTCCGGAGATATAATGTGATCGAGAAATCTATTTGACTCAATTAATAAAGATTTATTCTCATCTAGTATCAAATTTTGGTTTCTAACCCTTGCAATAGATTTATCAACATTTAGAAACTCTTTAGCAAATTTACTTGTAATAATATTTTTTTCATCACTACGTGTTACTGCAATAAAATAGTCAATTTTATTATCAAAATTTTTATAGAAAGAAGGATTTAATGGATCATCATAAATAGTTTTTATATCAAATCTTTCAGACAAGTTTTTTAATTCATTGGCATCATCGTCTAAAAGAAATACGTTTTTTCCTTGTTCAGATAATTTTTTAGCAAGATTTGCTCCAACTATTCCTGATCCCAATATAAGTATATTCATTAATCTATTTTAATGTTGAGTGATTTAACCTTGCGATACAAGGATACTCTATCCAGTCTAAGCATTTTTGCTGTTAAAGTCATATTAAAATTATTTATTTTTAATTTTTGAAGTAAATAATCTTTCTCAAATTTATCTTTTGCCTCTTTAAAATTAAGGTCATATAAATCAGCGTTATTAGTTGAATTTTTCATTAAATCTTCAATTAGTGCTTTAGAGACAAATAAATTACTGTCAGTCAATAAACTAATTACATTTTCAGATAAATTCATGATTTCAAATATGTTTCCAGGCCAGCTATGTTTTAATAATAGTTGATGAATACTCTCATCTATCTCAATTTTATTTTCAAACTTCTTTAATGAAAATATATTTAAATAATGTTTGAAAAGAGGAAAGATTTCATCTTTTCTTGATATTAAAGGGTTTAATAAAACTTTATAGTCAACATTATTTACAAAAGGGTCTTTCATATCAATTTTTTTACTATCAAAAATAATTGATGCATTTATTTTTTTACTTTTTACCAAATTTAAATAATTCAATAATTCAATTTGATTAAAATTTTCGTAATCATTTAAATATATAGTAAAATAATTATGTAAAGAGCTTAACTTTAAAAGATCAGTTTCATTCAATAAATTTTCATTTAGGTTGATGAAAGTATCAGGATTATTTGATGATAAACGCATATGAATGGTATTTGCAAGAAAGTTTTTACCAATACCATTAGGACCAGATATTAAAATTGAAGAATTATTTTTTATCTTATCAAGCGTTTTAAAGATATTCTCTATGTATTTTCCATATCCGATACTATCAATTTTTGAATGAAATGAAATTTTATTTCTATAATTGTTAATTGTAACACGTTGTTTTAACTCAAGAAGATTTTTCTGAATTATATGGATAAGTTTTTTAGTCTCAAATGGTTTTTCAATGAAATCGTTTGCTCCTGCCTTAACAGACTCAATTGCGTTATCAATGTTTGCATGGCCACTAAAAGATACAATCACAAGATTTTTATATTTATTTTTTAAGTATTCGATAATTTCGATACCTTGTTTGGTGCTATTTTTTAGCCATAGATCAACTAAAACTACATCATAGTCAAAGCTTCTTTGTTCTAGTTCAACAAATTCTTTATGTGAGTTAGCATATGTCACTTCGTAGCCTTGCTTTGATAGAATAAGAGAAATTTGTTTACAAATTTCTAATTCGTCATCTATTACTAATATCTTTGTCATTAAAAACTATTTCAATTTTAAATCCGGAATAACTGTTGGTTGTTATATTCATCTTATGAGAGTTGTCAGTAATTATTTTGTCAATTAACGATAAACCCAAACCTGTAGATTTTTTTGTTGAAAAATATGGCTTTTTTAATTCATCAACATTACCATCATAACCTGGTCCATTATCAAAAAAAGTTAAAATTAAATTATTATTAATTAACTTCAATGTTATTTCGATTGATGGTTTATTTGTTGAACTTAGTGCTTCGATAGAATTTTTAAAAAGATTATTAAAAATAATATCTAAGTATGAATGGTCAAAGTGAACATATAGATTATCTTCAATGTTATAATTAATAATTATTTGATCATAATTTCTTTTATACTCATCAATATAAACTAAACAAATCTCAGATAAATTTAATTTAGTGATATTAGCCTTAGGTAATCTTGCATATGTAGAAAATTCATTAACTAAATTTTGAATTAAAAAAATTTGTCTCTTGATAGAAGTAATTGAATTAATTAATTCTTCATCTTCGAGTTGACTTTCAATAAATTCAGTAGATAAAAGCATAGGAGTTAAAGGATTTTTAATTTCGTGAGAGATTTTTCTAGCTAAATCAGCAATTGCGTTATTTTTTTCTGCAAATATTAAATTAGTATAATCATTAAAAATAATTATTTGATCAAATAAAGAATTATTATCTATAAATATAGATTTAACAAAGAAATACTTTTGAATATTTTCTAATTTTACCTCTAAGTTTATTTCATATGATTTTCTATAAAAATTTTGATTTTTAAAATGATTTGATAGTAAATTAATAAAATTTTGAAATGAGGAATGTTTTTCTGATCTAAATATCAAAGATGCAGAATTTTCAAAAATCATAGATTTATCATTTAAAACAAATATTCCATATGGTGAATTCTCAATAATATTATTTATAAAACTTAATTGGTCATTGATAGTAGAGTTAACTTCTTCTAAATTATTTTTTTGACTTATTATAGTTTTGCTCATTTCATGAAATGAGTTTGTTAATACAGAGATGTCGTCTTTATTGTCTAATTTTTCAAAATTTGATTGCTGATATTTTCCTTTACGTAGGTCTATGATTGAATTATTGAGGTCCCTTATAGGTTTAGCTAATCTAAAACTAAAATTTGTTCCAATAATAATAAATACAAAGATTAAACTCGTTGAGAGAACTATATAGATAGTAAAAAATGTAATTTGAATATCTCTTTTGTTATTATCAAATGAATTGATAGCTTCATAGGACTGTATAATGTTTTGATAGTAATTTAATGTTTCTAAATCAATATTTTTTAATAATAATAAGTAGTTTGTACTATTTAGATTTACTTTGGAAAAAAGTTGGTCATTAGAAAAAAAAATAGTGATATCAGTATCACTAATTGTGCTAGCATCTCTCAAATTGTTATCAGATAGAAATATTTTTTCGTCGGAAATATGTTCTATAAATTGATTTCCATTATTATAATTGTAAACAGTAGAAATATTAAATCTTTGTATTATATCTCTGTCTATTAGTCTTTCAGCTAATACATAATTTCTGATAAATTTTGAGTCTGTAATTAGATCTTTTTCTGTTTGATCAATATATTTTTGCGCCAATTGATAAGAATTATTCACTGTCGATTTGAACGCAGGACCCAGCCAAGTGCTTACTTCGATATTAAAAAAAATTGCTGATGCCATTAATATTATTCCACTAGGGATGACTGAAAAAAGTCCAAAAAAAAGAAAGAATTTATTAAAAAGTCTAAGACCTACTACCTCTCTATTTTTATATTTTAAATAATTTATTAAAAATAAGGATAGATACAAAAGAAGTATTAAGAGAAATACAAAATCTGCAATTAGGACATATTGAATTAATTCAACGTTGCGAACTATTTCATTTGACGAAATAAGTGAATATACAGTTAGAGCAAAAAGAGTTATAAAAATAGTTATTAATATAAAAGCAGAAAATTTATTAAAATAATTTGACATTAATTAACTCTAAAATACATTTCATTCTTCTAGCTGGTGGTGATAGTTTACGTTTCTCATCAAATACTAATAAGCTTTTAGCAAAATTTAAAAACAAAAATTTACTTACCCATAATATTGATTTTCTTAAAGAACTTAAATTTAAAAAGATAACAGTAGTCATTAATACTATAAATAAGGATAATATTAGTAATTTTGATGATTTAGAAATAATAAAAGGAGGAAAAACTAGATCAGAAAGTGTTAAAAATGCTTTAAACAAATCTAAATTTAAATCTAAATATGTTTTAATACATGATGCAGCTAGACCTTTAAATTCTCAAAAAATTATTAATAATATAATTAAAAATCTAATCGAAAAACAATATGACTGTGTAGTTCCATTTAGTAAATGTTCTGATACAGTAGTAGTAAATCACGAAAACCTTGATAGAGAAAAACTTAAACTTATAAAAACCCCTCAAGGTTTTGTTAAAAATAAAATTATTTATTTACACAAAAGAAATATTAAAAATAAATTAACCGATGATAGTCAACTCTTTAGAATCGAAAAAAATAAATACAAAATAAAGTATTTATTACAAAACGAAATAAATTTAAAAATAACTTACAAAGACGAATTAAATTCATTAAATAAATTAATAAGAAATAATTTTTTAGCTGGGATTGGTTACGATATTCATAAAACAAAAAAAACTATAAAAAATAGCTTTATCAAACTTGGAGGAGTTAAAATAAAATCAAAAATTAAAGTCATTTCTCACTCTGATGGAGATGTGGTACTCCATGCAATAACAGATTCAATACTTGGTGCACTGTCTCAACGAGATATAGGTACTTATTTTCCAAATACCAAAAGAAACTTGAATAGAAATTCAATAGATTTTTTAAATTATTCTTTAAAAAAAATGACTTTAAGAAAAATGCTAATAAATAATATTGATATAATGATAGTTTCAGAAGAACCTAAAATTAATCCTCATTTTGAGATAATCACAAGTAATTTGTCAAAATTACTTAAAACAGATAAAAAAAATATTACTATTAAAGCTACTACAAATGAAAAATCTGGTCTTATTGGTAGTGGACATTTTATTGCATGTTGGTCCAATGTATCTCTTAAAGTAAATTAAATGGCTTTTTTGAGTTTTTCAAAATCTTCATCTGCATGATAACTCGATCTGGTCATTGGTGAGGATGAAATCATTTTAAAACCGATATTTAAACAGTAATTATAGAGACTTTTGAATTCATCTGGAGAGTAAAATTTGTGGACTTTTTCATGATGGATAGAGGGCTGAAGATACTGACCAATAGTAACAAAATCTATATTAGAATTTTTCATATCCTTTAGCACCTCAATTATTTCTGAGTAATCCTCTCCCAATCCGATCATAATACCAGACTTAGTAAAAATAGATTTATCAAATTCTTTAACCTCTCTTAATAATTTTAAACTCTCTAAGTAATTAGACCCAGGTCTGATTTGTTTATAAATTCTAGGAACAGTTTCTAAATTATGATTGAAGACATCAGGTTTCACTTTTGCTATATCAATATAATTTCTATTTTTTCTTAAAAAATCTGGTGTGAGTATTTCTATAGTTGTAGTTTTTGAAAGTTCCCTTATATACCTAATTGTATCAATAAAATGTTGAGCTCCACCGTCTGGTAAGTCATCTCTATCAACGCTTGTAACTACTACATGCTTTAATCCTAATTTCAGAACAGATTTTGCAACATTTAATGGCTCCATGGGGTCAGGAGGCTCAGAGGGCTTTCCTGTTTTAACATTACAAAACGCACAAGCTCTTGTACAGGTATCGCCTAATATCATAAATGTTGCATGCTTTTTTTCCCAGCATTCTCCTATATTTGGACATGCAGCTTCTTGACATACGGTAACCAAATTATGAGAATTAACTATATCTAGTGTTTCAAAATATTTTTTTGAAGTTGGAGCTTTAACTTTAAGCCAATTTGGTTTCTTAAGTGTGGTTGGATTAAATTTTTTGATTTTTTCTGGATGTCTAATCATGATTAAAAATGAAGAGGTTTTTCAAATGCAGATAGAACACTTTCATGAATAGACTCTGATAAGGTAGGGTGGGCAAATACAGTGTTAATGAATTCATCTTCAGTTGATTCAGATGAAATTGCTAAACCAAATGTGGCTATCATTTCTGTTACATCTGGGCCGATAAGATGAGCACCCAAAACCTCTCCTGTCTCAGAATTAAAAAGTGTTTTAACAAAACCATGCGAATTAGACATTGTTTGAGATTTACCATTTGCTAAAAAAGGAAAGTTACCTGTTTTGTAAGGTGTATTATTATCTTTAAGTTGTTGCTCTGTAAGGCCTACTGTGGCTATTTGAGGAAGGCTATAAATACAGCCAGGTATATGATTTTCTTTTGGCTTATGTGTGTCTTTTCCAGATGAAATATAACTAACACAGTTTATAGCATCATGCATAGCCTTATGAGCTAACCAAGGAGCACCAATAATATCACCAATTGCAAATAAACCCTTTACATTGGTTTCATAGTTATGGTTAGTACCAATATAACCTATATCAGTTAAATTCAAATCAAGAGTGCTTATAAAATTTTTGTCTAAATTAGGTAAGACACCTACAGAGATTATCAAAGCATCACAAGCTACATTTTTATTATTATTTTTGAATGAGACAGATTTTTTTTC
>CACKOX010000019.1 GCA_902601865.1 uncultured Alphaproteobacteria bacterium
TAGTTTATATTATGTTTAAGGGTTTATTGAATAAATAGTATAAGAAAAAAAATGAGGACGGAATAACAGCCCTCATTTTTTGTAATTTAAATTAAATAATCTTAAAAAGTTGCAGCTTCGAAACCAAACCACTTTTTAATTAGTGCATTTAAAGATCCGTCATCTTTCATTGAACTAATAGCTGCATTCATTTTAGCTTTTAACTCACCATCAGACTCACGGATACCCATTCCAACACCACCACCGATAGATACTTCACCTATATTCGCAAATTCACCATTTGACTCTGCAATGATAGATGAAAGATAATCGCCATCAGCTAGAACAGCATCAGCCTCACCATTTTGCACTGCAGAGATTGTTTCTTCTGCTGTTGCAAATTCAACTAAAGTTGCTCCACTTTCAGCAACATAACCTGCCTGTATAGTTGCAGTTTGAGCTGCAATGACAGCACTATCTACATCGATGTCAGCACCACTCATACCCATATACACTGATGGAGATGGTGGAAAATAATCTTGTGTAAAATCAATCACTTCATCACGCTCTGCGGTAATTGACATACCAGCAATGATTGTATCGTAGTTACCAGATACTAAATTTGGAATGATGGAGTCCCACTCGTTTATAACCCAAACACAATCTAAATTTGCTCGAACACATAGCATGTCGCCAACATCTTTTTCGAATCCATCAACTTCGCCATTATCATTAATGAAGTTATATGGAGGATAAGCTCCCTCAGTGCCCATTCTTACGGTGTCAGCATAAGCAGAACTAACCATAAAAAAGGCAGCAAGAGCTGACAGTATTATTTTTTTCATCATTTTTCTCCTTGTTCTTCCCCTATGAGATAGAATAATAATAAACAAAATATAAACCATATTGTAGTAAATAGATAAACTTTTTCTGAAATCGCTATATATTTTTTCTAAAATCTAAGAAGAATAAAAAAGCTCTGCATTGATAATGCTACCATTTTGAATATCAATATTGTTATAACGAATATTCCCTTTAATTTTAGCAGTTGATTTAATATGCAGATCTTTTGCATGTATGTCTCCATCAACCTCTCCTTCTATCGTAATTGTATCTCCAGTAATAGTGCCTTTAACATATGAATTAGATTTTAAATAAATTGTTGATGATTTTATTGTACCAGTAATATGTCCAGCAAAATCAATATAATCTTTTGCCTCAATCGAGCCATTTATTTTGATATCTTTAGCTAGGTTCGACTGATTAATATTTTCTTTATCTATATCAAAATTAAAAGTTGTTTTTTCCTCAACTTTTTTTTCACTACTACCAAATATTGACATTAAACATCCTCTTTTTGATCATTTATATCATTTTCAGTTTTATCTTCTTTTTCAATATGATCCAAATTGTGTGTGTATGAATGAACACTGCCCCTATGCCTAATTGTTCCTTGTATTTTGGCACCATAGCTTACTTGCAATGATGAATATTCTATAGTCCCTTTAATGTTAGCTGATTGGTTAACAATCAAATATTGATCACTGTTTATATCTCCCTCAACGTTACCTGAGATAGTTATGTCACTTCCAGTCATGTCTCCATTAAAAATTCCTGAACTATTTAAATTTATGTTTGAGGAGTTAATTGTTCCACTCAGACTTCCAGAGATATCTGAAACTTCAGCTCCATCTATTCGTCCCTCAATTCTCACTCCGGCACCAACGTTAACAGTCTTAGAATCGTTGTCCGCATATTCTTCAACTGACTCTTGGTCTTTATTAATAGTATTGTGTTCTTCAGAGCTCATGACAAACTTCTATATACAATACAAATGATTATATGCTTAATTTGCATAAAAGCATAATCTTAAGATTGAGAGAATTGAATTTAATATAAAAAACGTTGATTTTATTAATTTTTAATTAACTAATAATCTATGTAAATATTATAGTATATATATCTATGATTATTTACATTTATCTTCTAACAATATCAATGAATTAGAAAAAATGAGATATTAAGTAAGAAATGAAAATATTAGAGTTAAGCAGATTAGAAAAAAGTTTTGGTGATAATAATGTATTACAAGGAGTTGATTTGCTCGCTAATCAAGGTGATGTCATAAGCATTATCGGAAGCTCAGGCTCAGGAAAAAGTACTCTTTTAAGGTGTATCAATTTTTTAGAAACTCCTAACTCAGGGACAATTAACGTTCTAGGAGAGATTATCGATTGTCAAAAAGAAGATCTTGATAACCCCAACAAAGACATCCAATCAAAAATTAACTCTATCAGAAAAAAACTAGGTATGGTCTTTCAGAGCTTTAATTTATGGACTCATATGACAATTTTAGAAAATATTATTGAAGCTCCAATTCATGTATTAGGAAAAGATAAACAAGAGTCGGAAAGCATGGGAATGGAATTATTAAAACAAGTTGGAATAGAAGAAAAGGCGAATGAATACCCAGCACATTTATCTGGAGGACAGCAGCAACGAGCTGCGATAGCTAGAGCCTTAGCTATTTCTCCCGAGGTTTTACTTTTTGATGAACCAACTTCCTCTTTAGATCCAGAATTGGTTGATGAAGTTTTATCTGTGATTAGGAAATTAGCTGATGGAGGAAAAACGATGTTGGTGGTAACTCATGAGATGGAGTTCGCTAGAAAAGTTTCGAATAATGTAGTTTTTCTTCATGATGGCCTGGTGGAAGAGGAAGGACATCCTGACACAGTTTTCTCAAATCCCCAATCAGAGCGATGTAGAAATTTCTTATTTAATAGACGCCAATAATAATTTTTTATAATTTATCACAGTGAATTCACTACTACTTTTTTTGGTTAGATTGCTAGATTTTTACACTTTAATTGTATTTTTTTACGTAGTCGTATCTTGGTTGTTTCACTTTAATATTTTAAATAGTCAAAATGTATTTTTATGGAGAGTTTTTGAAAGTTTTAAGAAACTTACTGATCCTCCCCTAAATTATATTCGAAGATATCTGCCTAACTTTGGGGGAATAGATATTTCGCCAGTACTATTAATATTACTTATTTATTTATTTAAAGATTTATTAATTGAATATTGGCCAAGAGGGCAATAAAGGGAGAATAAAAAATGGCAGACATAATTGATGGAAAAGCTTTTGCAGCAAAAATTAGAGCAGAGGTTAAAGAAGACGCCGATAAATTAATCACTCAAAAACAAGTAGATCCTTGCTTAGCCGTCGTGTTAGTTGGCGAAAATCCTGCCAGTAAAGTGTATGTTGGCCAAAAGTCCAAAATGGCTGCTGAGTGCAATATCAAAACCAAAGATTTCAAATTAGATGCGAGTACAGATCAAGAGACATTACTGAAATTGATTGATGAACTAAATAACGATAGCACAGTCCATGGTATATTAGTGCAATTACCACTGCCTGAACAAATTGATGAGAGAAAGGTCATTGATGCCATAGTCGTTGAAAAAGACGTTGATGGTTTTCATGCTATTAATGCCGGTAGACTATCTATTGGTGGTGCTATGTTAAAAAAAGCATTTATTCCCTGCACTCCTTTAGGCTCTCTGTTGCTTTTAAAAGATAAAGTGGAGGACTTAAAGGGAAAGAATGCCGTTGTGATTGGAAGATCAAACATCGTAGGAAAACCAATGTCACAACTTTTAATTGAAGAGTCTTGTACCGTGACGGTGGTTCATTCTAAGACAAAAAATATAGAACATGTGTGCGCTCAAGCAGATATTATTGTGGCCGCCATTGGTAGGGCAGAGATGATTGATGCAAATTGGTTAAAAGAAGGTGCTGTCGTTATTGATGTTGGAATTAATCGAATACCTGTCACGAAAGAAGACGGTAGTGAGGGAAGTAAAATTGTTGGTGATGTAGATTTTGAAAGTGCCTCAACAAAAGCTTCTATGATTACTCCAGTACCAGGAGGTGTTGGTCCAATGACAATTGCATGTTTACTAAGAAATACTGTAACTTCCGCTTATCGTCATGCAGGTCTTGACGACCCAAGGTCTGTCTAGTAAACTTTATATGTTTATATAAAAGTAAAATTTATCTATAAATGTAGGTCGGTCACTAGCCCTACTAAAAAAAAGGCCATTGAGAACTAAATTATTTGTCCCAAATTTTTTGGGTGGGAGTTTTTTATGGTTGAAAAAAAAATAATCAAATTAACTGCTAAAATCTTACTTGGGTTGTTGGGATTGTGGGCTCTCATTATTCCAATACTTTACATATTTGGAATAACTATTTATTTTCCTTTTAAAATATCTGGAGGTGAAGATATGCCTTATCATAGACTACAAGCGGTGAGAATTGCTGTATGTATTACATTTTCTTATTTTACATTTAGGTTCTTATTTGTTGAATACTCTAGATTATACCCGGTTGAGTTTTTAGATGTATTTTTAAAATCACTGACTTTAACTAGTTTCTTGGTCTATTTAAGTATTGGTTTAGAATTAAAAGAATATGTTTTGGTGATTTTCTTTTTAGGATGTTCAATAATAACACATATTATTTCTGGGAAAAAATTTAGAAAGTATTTTAACTAAGTACTAATTGAAGAATTTAAAATTTAAGTCTATTTTTTTTTAATCTTAAGGCATTGAGTTTTATAAAACCCTCTGCATCACGTTGATCATAATTAGAAGTCTCAAAAGTTGCTAGGTCTTCATCATATAAGCTATTAGGTGACTGTCTTCCAATGACAATCACATTGCCTTTATAAAGAACAAGCTTTACTTGTCCGTTTACTCTTTTCTGTGTGGCGTCAATTGCTTTTTGCATCATCACTCTCTCTGGAGCAAACCAATATCCATTGTAAATTAATCTTGCATATTTAGGCATGAGTTCATCTTTCGTAAAAACTTCTTCTCTGTCCAAAGTAATGCTCTCCATAGTACGGTGGGCTTTTAAAAGAATTGTTCCACCTGGTGTTTCATAAACACCGCGCGATTTAATTCCGACATATCTGTTCTCCACAATATCCACTCTTCCGATACCATTCGCAGCGCCTAATTTATTAAGCTTTTCTAATAAATTGAAAGGGGATAGTTTTTTACCATTGATAGCAATCGGGTCACCGTTTTCAAATTGAATGGTGATTACTGTCTCTTTATTAGGAGCTGACTGAGGGCTTTTAGAGATACCAAATACATTTTCCGGTGGTCTTTTCCAAGGATCTTCAAGGGTTTTTCCCTCTGCTGATCGGTGTAATACATTCGCGTCCACACTATAGGGTGACTCTTTCTTATTATGTTTCATAATAGGAATTTTATTTTTAGCCGCAAATTCTAAGAGTTTTGTTCTTGATGACAGGTCCCATTCTCTCCAAGGAGCAATCACTTTTATTTTAGGCTCTAAGGCGTAATAAGAAAACTCAAAGCGAACCTGGTCGTTTCCTTTTCCTGTAGCGCCATGAGAAACGGCATTGGCTTTTTCCTTTTTAGCAATTTCAATTTGTCTTTTTGCAATCAGTGGTCGAGCAATAGACGTTCCTAAAAGATATTCTCCCTCGTAGATTGTATTACAACGAAACATCGGAAAAACATAATCTCGAACAAATTCTTCTTTTAAATTTTCTATGTATATTTTTTTTGCGCCAAGTTTTTTTGCTTTAGCTTTGGCTTCTGAGAGCTCTGCCCCTTGTCCCAGATCTGCTGCGTATGCAATGACATCGGCGTTGTACTCTGTTTGTAACCATTTTAATATTACGCTTGTATCTAATCCACCTGAGTAGGCTAAAACAATTTTATTTTTCATTTTCTTAGCAGTCTTGTTGAAGAGAATTATATGCGCTAGTGAAACCTATAAGCGTATATGTATCTGTTGTTTCCGTTCCTCTTTTTGAATACCCGACAACTGTCATTTTTTTTCCTGCTTTCAGGGCTTTAATAATGACAGTATCATCTGCCATCGACCAAGCAGAGTCATCTTCTCCAAAAAATTGGTAGTTGTTTGAGTCGATAGTTACCTTAACGTATTTTTGAGAGTCATAAGGATAGCCCGCATCTACTCTGACGTATTCCGCGGCTCCTTCTTTAAAAACATAAAAGAGAACAGCGCCTCTATTTGTGTAATCACCCTTTTCAGATGTTGGAACTTGAAAAATAGAGCACGTTTTGTTGTTTATTTTTTTTAAGGACCATTTGCCATGCTCAAAATCTATAGAGTGATTAGCGAACGCATTACTTATTAACAAGCTCAAGCCTAATACTAAATATGATAATTTTTGTTTAAACATGCTGATTTGATGTCAGAGAATATACCAATTAAGATTGTTTTTTAAAATAATAAATGCAAAGATAATGAATGGAGAAATTGTGGCGAAAGTAAAAAATCCCTTTGTGGATGCATTAAAAAATATAGCTGAAAGACAAGATATTCAGAGTTTTAAGAAAATTTTTGATTATTTTGGTCCTAGACTAAAATCTTTTTTAATGAAATCTGGTGCAGATGAAGCCATCGCAGAAGAGATAATTCAGGAAACCATGACCATAATCTGGACCAAAGCTGATTATTATGACTCCTCTGTGGCGTCACCTAGTACGTGGATTTATACAATCGCTCGAAATAAAAAAATTGATATCTTAAGAAAAACAAGAAAAGCCATTTTAGAGGATATTGATACCGCCATTTTGCCCCCTGTAGAGTCAAAAGCTGATGAAAATATAGAACACGATCAAAAATTTGAAATGGTTGCAAAATATTTAGATGATCTCCCAAAGGATCAATTGGATCTATTAAAAATGAATTTTTTTGAAGAAAAATCACATGGGGAGATTGCAGAGATCACTAAAATCCCTTTAGGGACTGTAAAATCAAGGATTCGACTAGCTTTAGAGAAGATCCGCGGCAAATTGGAACAAGATGGCAGTATGGCTAATCTAATATCTGACAAGGAAAGTATGGTTAACTGATGACATACGAAATACTCAGCACACCTGTAAATTCTCCTGCGAGTCTTTTATTCAAGCAATGTTTAGCTGAAATTGACCCTGAAAATAGATTGCTTAACTCTGCCATGAATGAGGTAGGAGGTTATTTTTTAAATAGAACAAAAGAGACCCCTCTTTCTAATAATTTATGGGACAGGGTTTTAAATCAGACAAAAATTGTTAAATCCCCTTCTAAATTAAGTGATGAGCATGATCCATTACTTAGCCAATTACCCACTACTCTTAGAAGTCATCTAAAAAATAATGAGGTTAAATGGAAATCTTTTAAAGATGTTAAAGTTGCATCACTTCTTCCAAAAGAAAATAATGAGAAGTTAGAACTCATCCACGTGATGCCTGGAGCTAAAATTCCTCAACACACACACGAGGGAAATGAAAGTTTTTTAGTATTGCATGGATCTTACAGTGATGAGTACGGAAGTTATAAGCAAGGCTCTGTTCAGGTTAGAAGCGATGATCACGATCACACACCTGTTGGTCATGCACAAACTGGATGTATTGGTCTTGCTTACACCCATGGTAAAATCAAATTCTCTGGTAAATTTGGTAAGCTGCTTAATCTCATAGCAAATTAGTTTTAATCTAGATAATATATAAAATGTGCGCTGGGGCGATACCCGCAGTTAGAATTAATCTTAATATGAAATAGTCAGTTTGTATTATTTTTTCTTTAAAATAAAAAAAGAAATCAAAACATAAGACGATGAAGTAGCCAATTATAAACAATCCAATTGTTTCATCAAATTTTAAATCAAAGGCTAAAACTAAAAATGCATAAACTGCAGGGCAGACACTAAATAAGATTGCGATATTATTTTTTGATTGAAGATAAACACCCCAATACACGGCACCTAAAAACGACATGATTACTGCAGAATAATAAACAAACATATCCTTATCAAAATCAAGAAAGATTAAATCGATATTATAAAAGCAAAGATAAAAGGGAATTAAACCAGGAATACCTATCAGGTAAATCATGCTTGATAAAGTTTATCGATTTGCTCTGCTAAATCTAGATCTCTTTGGGTGACTTTCTGAACGTCATGAGAAATAAGAGCAATGGTGACACTGCCGTAATCTAAAATTATTTGGGGGTGGTGATTTTTTTTTTCAGATAGCATCGCGACTTGACTAGTAAATGCAAAGCTTTTTCGGTAATTTTTAAAAGCAAAAGTTTTTGTTAATCTTCCTTGGTTATCTTTTGGCCATTCAGTCATTTTTTAAGGTGCAGGAGATGGGTTGTCTTCATGCACCTCATCAATCTCATCTAGTATTTGTTTGGAGAGTTCTATGTCTGCTGATTTTATATTCTCTTTTAACTGGTCCATTTTTGTTGCCCCAATGATATTACTTGTCACGAAGTCCTGTTGGTTTACAAATGCCAATGATAACTCTGTGGGAGTTAGTCCGTGGTTTTCTGCAATTTTACAATATTGATCTGTTGCATTAATTGATCTTTCATTGGTGTACCTAGTCCAATCATCCCAAATCGTTAGTCTGGCTCCTTCGGGTTTTTTGGAATTTCGATATTTCCCTGTTAGTACCCCGCATGCCAAAGGAGAGTATGCTAACAAACCTACCTGATCTCTTATGGATATTTCAGACATCCCCACTTCATAAGTACGATTTAATAAACTATAAGGGTTTTGCACAGACATAACCCTAGGTAAATTTTTATAATTGGACAAATTAATATAGTTGGAGAGACCATAGGGTGTTTCATTAGATAATCCTAAGTATCTGATTTTCCCTTGATCAACAAATTTTTTTGCTGTCTCTAAGATTTCTTCAAAGGGTGTCCATTCTTTTTCTTGCTTATAGTTTTTATATCCTAATCTTCCAAAAAAATTTGTTTTTCTTTCTGGCCAGTGTAGCTGATAGAGGTCAATGTAATCTGTTTGAAGTCTTTTTAAACTACCCTCCAGTGCTTCGGTAAAGTGTTTTTCATGAAATTGCAGACCACCACCTCTAATCCATCTCACATCAGGGCCAGCAACCTTCGATGCTAAAATTATTTTTTCTCTGTTATTTTTTTGTTTAAACCAATTACCAATAATTTTTTCAGTAGCGCCGTAAGTATTTTCTTTGCCTTTGACAGAGTAATATTCTGCTGTGTCAAAGAAATTTACCCCTTGTTCCAAGGAGTAATCCATTTGCTCAAATGCGTCATTTTCGGTGTTTTGTTCGCCCCATGTCATTGTACCCAAACAAATAAGGCTTACTTGAAGGTCTGTGTTTCCCAGGGGCTTGAATTTCATAAAATATTCATACGGTTTTACTTGAAAAATATCAAGATAATAGCCATATTAAATTTATTAAGGAGAAATAATGGTCGAATTAAAACAAAATACCTATTCGCAGTCACAATCTACAGCAATAGATCAGGGACTCAGAGATTATATGATGAAAGTCTATAATTATATGACATCTGGTTTAGCGATTAGTGGTTTAGTGGCATGGGGATTTTCTCAGTCTCCTACTTTAATGGGGGCTATTTATGGCACTGCACTTCAATGGGTTGTAATGCTTGCTCCACTTGGATTTATTTTCTTTTTAGGCGCAAGATTACAAAAGATGTCCCTATCTGCTGCTCAAATGACTTTTTGGGCTTTTGCTGCAGTAATGGGAATATCACTGTCTTATATATTCATAGTTTTTACAGGCGTGAGCATAGTTAGAGTGTTTTTAATAACTAGCTGTACTTTTGCTGCAATGAGTATTTACGGATATACAACGAAGCGTGATTTAACTAAGTTTGGTTCATTTCTAATCATGGGACTAATAGGAATTATTATTGCGAGTATTGTGAATATCTTTTTACAAAGCTCAGCGATGCAATTTGTAATTTCATGTGTGGGTGTATTGGTGTTTGTAGGATTAACTGCATACGATACACAAAGAATAAAATCAACTTATTACCAGGTTGCTGGAACTGCTTTTGCAGGAAAAGCTGCCATTATGGGTGCACTGACATTATACTTAGACTTTATAAATCTGTTCATAATGTTGATGCAGTTGTTTGGTCAAAGAAGATAATTAAAACTTCAATTTAATTTTAAGGGGTCGTTATTGGCCCCTTTTTTTTTACTAGTTTTACATATCAATTATTTCATTTCTCATTAAGATCCTCGCGTGATTGGATATATTCTAGCTATTGGTGCTGCAGCTACATGGTCTATGGTGGCTTTATCAGCAACTAGAATTGTTAGATATTTTGGGAGCTATAATTACAACCTATTAAGACTATTAGGTATCATAGTCCTCTTCTTACCCTACGTTATTTTTAATTGGGATCCTATATATTTTGATAAATCAATATTTATAGCAATTTTCTTATCTTCTGTTGTTGGCATTATAATAGGAGATACATTTTTATTTATTTGCCTTAAAAGGCTTGGTCCTAGAAGACAAGCTTTATTGTTTTCCTTACAAATTCCTTTTACGATTATCTTAGCAGAAATTTTTTTACAAACACTACCCTCAATGATCGAGCTGATTGGGTGTTGTTTAATTTTTTTTGGGATAATAGTTGCAATTCAATTTAACCGAACAATTCCTGATGATGACTTGGAAAATATTCAGGGAAATAAATATGTAGGGTTATTTGCAGGTGCGGGGCTAGCTCTTTGCCAAGCTATCGGAATCATTCTTATGAAGCCTGCTCTTGAAGCAACAGATCCTATTATTGTATCTTATGTAAGAGTTGTAACTGCGGCAATATTAATGTTTTTCAGCTTAGGGTTTTTAAAAAATAATAATCTTTTAGAAAAAATGAAAGATGTCCAAAAAACTTTGTACAGTATTTTTCTAGGTTTTATGGGAATGGGTGTTGGTATGACAATGTTGATTATTGCACTCAAGAATGGTGACCCTGGAATTATTTCAACATTATCAAGCACGATGCCTATAATGATTATTCCAATATTATGGATTGTAACTAAAAATTATGCAGGTCATCTAGCGGTGATTGGAGCTTCTTTGACTTGCTTTGGGGCAGGTATTATTTTTTTAAGTTAATCAGAACCTTTTTCAACGTTAACTATTTTTAGCTCTTTTGTTTTTTTAATTTGTGTTTGCAGGATTTTATTCAAGGGGTCTCTGCCTAAATATTTTTTAAATTTTTTCTGACTTTGCGCTGCTTTATCTGTATTGCCCTCGGTGATTGCAACTAATGCGTCTCTTAAATGCTCTAAACCCTTTTGTTCATTGGAAGATTTGTAGCGCATATATGCAGCACGCGGATAAATAAAAAGTTTAGTAAAGGCATAAGAAAATAAAATTAAAAGAATTATAAATGTGATCAAGACAAAAAGAAATTGAACAATGGGTATGCCTAATTGCCATATACCTAAAACAAGAGACAAGTTACCAGCATTGTTAAATAAGTAAAAGAGAGCACCGTAACCAGTGACAAAAATTATTAAAATTATAAGTAGCCTTATCATTAAATCATATTCTCTAAAAAATTTTGATTATCGTTATAGATTTGTGCGAGCTGGTAAGACGATTTAAAAAATATTTTTTGGTTGGAATTTAATTTCTCGTATTCAATTATTGCCTTTGCATATTGTCGATTATTCATCGCATTTATAAATGATGGTAAAGGTTCTGATGAATTTTTTGTAATTTGAATTTCAAAAATGTTCTCGATAATTTTTTTAAACCACTGAAAATTATTTCTTTTCATAAACTCTTTTTGTACATATTTATTTTCATTAATTTGTAGTTGCTGAATTGAATATGTATAATCGGGGATTGTGAGTAGTTCCTCAAATTTTTCATTTTTAAAAAATAAATATTGATTTTGAAGTTTTTGGATATGTTTGTTTCGAATTTGTTGTTGATCAATATTAATAATAATTTGATTTATTGATAAAATTAATTCATATGCTTCATCATTGGATAGGGTTATTTGTTGAGGTTCTGGCTCAGGCTGAACAATTGTTGGCTGTGGTATATTTTGAACATTTTGTGCTAGTTCTAGTATTAAAGACTCGAGGCGATCAACTTTATCTTCGAGCTCTTTATTATTTAAGTCATTAACCGAAAGTGTATCTTTTTCAATAACTGGTGTTTGAGTTTCTTGCTTTGACTCACTAAACTGAGGTATATCCAATAACAGTAGGTTATTTCGATACAAGTAGCCTGCGCCTATAGTAATTATGATTAAAAAGATAATAATTAAAAAAAGATTTCGTTGAAGAAAGCTTTTTTTACTGTCATTTTTTTGATTTTCAGACATTCAATAAGAATCTATATTTTTTTATAATAATGAAAGTTTTGGCAATAGAAAGTTCTTGTGATGATACTTCGATATCCATCGTAAATGGTGATAAAAACATTGAGTTTCTTGAAACTATTAATCATAGAAAATTTCATAATGATCATGGTGGCGTCATACCAGAAATGGCAGCAAGACAACATTTAGAAATCTTAGATTTGTTGGGTCGATCTATCAAAAAAATTAATTTCTCAAATATTTCAGCAATTGCTGCAACGTTTGGACCGGGGTTGATTGGGGGATTAATTGTTGGATCGTCTTTTGCAAAAGGTTTGTCGATATCTAAGAATATTAAACTTATTCCGATCAATCACCTACAAGCTCATTTATTATCCCCTCGACTCGTATCTGATATTAAATTTCCATATTTATGTTTGCTTGTCTCTGGAGGGAACACTGCACTAGTATTAGTTAAAAGTTCAAATGAGTTTATAACTCTCGGATCAACTATTGATGACTCTGCAGGTGAGTGTTTCGACAAAGTGGCTAAAGGCTTAGGATTGGGTTACCCTGGTGGTCCAGAAATAGAAAAGTTAGCCTTTAGAGGTAATAATAAAAAATTTAAACTCCCGATGCCTTTAACAAAAAAAACTAATTGTGATTTTTCTTTTTCAGGTTTAAAAACATCTGCGTTAGATGTCATAAGAAAAAATAAAAAAACAAAAATTTTTTTGAAAGATTTCTCAGCTTCATTTCAACACACCATATCTAAAGTATTTGAAATTAAAATTTTAAATAGCCTTGCACAATTGAAAAAAGATAATATCTCAATTAATGATTTTTCTATTTGTGGTGGGGTGGCAGCAAATAAATATTTGAATACACAGCTTCGAAAATTTATTGCAAGTAAAAAGCTCAATTTCCATCAGGTGCCTTTATCCTTATGTACTGATAATGCTGCAATGATAGGTTGGAATGCTATCGAAATTATGAAGGCTAGAAAAATTAAATTAAATAATTACAATGTCAGACCGACACCCAACATATTGATACATGAACACTTCTAAAAATTATTGGCTCCTTAAATCAGAACCTAGTTCTTGGTCATGGGAGCAACAAAAAAAGAAAAAAACAGAACACTGGGATGGTGTAAGAAACTATCAAGCAGCTAGTAATATGAAAAAGATGAAAAAAGGTGATGAATGTTTGTTTTATCACTCCGTTACAGAAAAGGCGATTAAGGGAATTGTTAAGGTTACAAAGGAATATTATCCAGACCACACAGATAAAAAAGGAATATTTGGAATGGTTGATGTAACCTATGTAAGAGGTCTAAAAGAGGTTTATCTATCTGAAATAAAAGCAGATCCTTTTTTTCAAGACTTTCCTCTCGTAAAACAAGCTCGGCTAAGTGTGATGCCCGTTACTTTGAGACAATGGAATAAATTGGTGAAGATGAGTGAAAAAAATGAGAGAATTTAAATTATCAAATCCCCTTTTATCTAAAGATCAGTTCGAGGAAATGTATGCTGAGTCATTTAAAGATAAAGAGCAATTCTGGTCTAAGATTGCGAAATCACAACTCTCTTGGTTTAAAGATTTCACTAAAATTAAAAATACTAATTACGATGGGGATGTGTCTATCAAGTGGTTTGAGGACGGAGAATTGAATGTTTGTTATAACTGCGTAGACAGATATGCAGAAACACAACCCGAAGAAATAGCAATTATTTGGGAGGGTGATGAGACTAGTCAAAATAAAACGTATACTTACAAAGAGTTAAAGTCAGAAATAAGTAAGTTCGCCAATGTTTTAAAAAAACTTGGTGTCAAAAAAGGCGATGTTGTCACAATTTATTTAACTATGATCCCTGAGGTTGCTTTTGCTATGTTGGCTTGTGCAAGAATAGGGGCAATACATTCTGTAATATTTGGGGGCTTCGCTCCAGAGTCAATTGCGGGACGTATTAAAGATTGCAAATCTCAGTTTGTCATTACTGCTAATGAGGGAATGCGTGGTGGTAAAATAATTCCATTAAAAAAATATATTAACACAGCGTTAGAGGACTGTGATGACTCTATAAAAACTTTAGTAGTTCGGTACACTAATACTCAAGACGACTTACATCGGGTTAACAATTTTTATTACGATGAATTAATTAAAGAGGTAGATGATCAATGTGAGTGTGTCTCTATGAACGCTGAGGATCCTCTTTTCATTTTATATACATCTGGCTCAACTGGTAAACCTAAAGGAGTACTTCACACTACAGGTGGGTATTTAGTTTATGCCTCGTTTACACATAAATATTCTTTTGATTATCACCCTGGAGATGTTTACTGGTGCACTGCAGACGCGGGATGGATAACAGGACATTCTTATTCTGTTTACGGCCCTCTAGCAAATGGTGGCACAACATTACTTTTTGAAGGTGTTCCTAACTATCCAGATTTTTCAAGATTTTGGGAAGTTTGCGAAAAATACAGAGTCAATATTTTTTATACTGCCCCTACTGTATTGAGATCTTTGATGAAAGAAGGAAATTCTTATATTGAAAAATGCGACTTAAGTTCCTTGAGAATTTTAGGAACAGTTGGGGAACCAATTAATCCAGAAGCATGGAATTGGTATTCGTCAATTGTTGGTAAAGATAAATGCCCTGTGATTGATACTTGGTGGCAGACGGAAACAGGAGGGCATCTGATTTCACCTATACCAGGTGTTTCGAAACTTAAACCTGGAAGTGCAACTCAACCGTACTTTGGAATTGATGCTGCAATAGTCGATGATAATGGAAATGTCTTAGAAGGTGAGTGTGAGGGTAAACTTTGTATTTTAGATAGTTGGCCAGGCCAAATGAGAACAGTTTATGGGGATCATCAGCGTTTCATTGATACTTATTTTAGTCAGTTCAAAGGAAAATATTTTACAGGAGATGGTTGTCGAAGAGATAAAGATGGATTTTATTGGATAACTGGGAGGGTAGATGATTGTATCAATGTGTCTGGACATTTGCTTGGGACGGCTGAAATTGAAAGTGCTTTTGTTGAACATGAATTAGTTTCTGAAGCAGCAGTAGTAGGCTATCCACATGATATTAAGGGACAGGGCATCTATGCTTATGTAACAACAAATACAGGGGTTGAAGTAACTGAAGATTTGAAAAAAGAACTTGTCCTGTGGATTAGAAAGAAAATAGGTCCAATCGCAACGCCAGATAAATTACAATTCTCACCGGGACTTCCAAAAACAAGATCAGGTAAAATTATGAGAAGAATTTTAAGAAAGATAGCATCAAATGAGCAAGATCAGTTAGGTGATACATCAACATTAGCTGACCCAAATGTTGTTCAATCTTTAATAGACGGGTCTAAAGATATCTAATTTATCCGATACCACAAATTTATATAACTCAATCAAAAGAATTGAACAAGGAAGTAGTATTGATCATGTTGTTAATACTTACCCAGAGATAAAAAGAAATTTTTTATTTTTAGTACTTCAAGAATATTATAGAAATTATGAAAATCACAATAAGATACTTGTGAAATATATTAATGATAAAACACCAAAAAATATTGTAACTCTTTTAAAAATTAGTCTCACATTATTATATTTCTCAAGTAAGCCACATTACGCAGTAGTTAATGATACTGTAGAGATTAGTAAAGATTTTAAAAAAGAAAAATTAGTAAATGCGGTTTTAAGAAATATTTTAAGAAATACAAATAAGATAAAATATGAAAAAAATATTTATCCTAATTTTAAAAAAGTACTTGATAAAATATTTTCAAGTAAGTCTATTAGAGACTATATTTATGAAACATTATTTATAAAACCTAAAAACTATCAAATAAGTTTAATAGATAATAAAGATGCTCTTTATAGTAAAAGAGTATTAATTTTGGAAAAAAAAATAAATAAGAAATGTTTTGTTCAAGATATTGGTAATTTTGAGGTAATTAATTCAATATATAAATTTTATAAAGACAAAAATTTGATTGATGTGTGTGCAGCACCTGGGGGTAAAAGTATATTACTACAGTCATTAGGATTTAATGTATTTGCTATAGACAAGTCTCAAAATCAGATAAATAAATTTGAAGAGAATTTGAGTCGTTTAAATATAAAAATTAACATCCAGAAGATTGATTTTCTTAAGAAAAAATTCACTGATAAATTTAATTCGATTTTATTGGATGCGCCATGTAGCGCTTTGGGAACCTTTAGAAGAAATCCGGATGTCACTGTAAAAATTGATCCTTCTCAAATAAAAAAACATCAAAAAACTCAGATACAAATGTTAGAGAAATCATTGAAAATGCTGAATAATGGTGGTTTTTTAGTGTATATTGTTTGTTCTTTTCATCCATTTGAGACAATCGATGTCATTGATAAAATTATTCAAAAACATAAAAATGTTAAAATACACAGTATTGAAACAGATAAGATGATAAAAAGACAAAATGGTTATTTTATTAATCCCCTAAGCTTCAAAGACATTGGGGGATCTGATATTTTTTTTGTTTCAGTTTTAGAGAAAATATAATGAGTGTAAAAATTTCTCCATCAATTTTAGGTGGAACATTTTCAAATATGGAAAAAATTATTTCTGATATTAATAAGTCTAAAGCAGAATATATTCATTTTGATGTTATGGATGGTGATTTTGTACCTAATTTAACTTTCGGTCCTAAGTTTATCTCTGAATTAAGAAATTTTTCTGATAAAATTTTTGATATACATTTAATGATAAATAGAGTCGAAAAGTTTTTAGACGAATATATAAATGCTGGTTCTGATATAATTACATTTCATTGTGAAGTTAATGAAGATTTAAAAGAAATTATTACAAAAATAAAAAAAGGTGGAGTAAAGTGTGGTTTAGCGATTAAACCAAAAACACCTTGGACAGAAATTAAACCTTATCTTAATTTTATTGATCAAATCATTATAATGACAGTAGAGCCTGGATTTGGTGGTCAAGAGTTCATGAATGACCAAGTTGATAAAATAAAAAATATCTCAGACTATGTAAAAACAAATAAATTAAATGTTAACATTGAAATAGATGGGGGTATTAATTATAAGACAGGTAAGATATGTGTTGATGCTGGCGCTAATATCCTTGTTGCTGGATCATTTTTATTTAATCAAGGTGACTTAATAACTGCAACAAACAAATTATCTGATAATTTTAACTGATGGGAAAAAATGCAATTATATCAGTTTTTGATAAAACGAATTTAGATTTAATTGCAAATTTTCTTATCAAGAAAAAATATACTATTTACTCCACAGGAGGAACTTCTGAGTACTTGAAAGGTATCAATATTCCTCATATAGAAATTTCAAAGTACACAAAACAAAAAGAAATTTTAGATGGCAGAGTAAAAACACTACATCCTAAAATATTTGGTGGACTTTTAGGAACAGATAGTCAAAAACACCAAAAAGAGCAAAAAAGCCAGGGAATAGTGATTTTTGACATACTGGTTATAAATCTTTATCCCTTTGAGGAAACTGTTAGAAGAACCAAAGATAAATCAAAAATTATAGAAATGATAGATATCGGTGGACATAGTTTAATAAGAGCCGCTGTTAAAAACTATGATCATACAATACCAATCACGAACCCGAGTGATTACAAAAATTTTATGAAAGCATTTCCATTAAGACAAACTCAAAGAAAAATATTTGCCAAAAAAGCATTACAACAAATAGCTAATTATGACAACGCAATATTCAATTGGTTTGATGGAAATACAAAAGACGAGTATGAATTAAGATATGGGGAAAACCCTCATCAAAATGCAAGAGCCCTTGTGAACAATGATAAATTTGCTCAGTTAAGTGGTGATAAAAGACTAAGTTATAATAATTTATTGGACCTAGACGCTGCTGTAAAAATTGCTTATGGAGTAAATACAAAAAATAATATTTGCGCAATTATTAAACATAATACGCCTTGTGGTGCAGCAATAGGGAAAATACAAACAGAGTGTTATGACAAAGCTTTAGCTGGAGATCCATTAAGTGCTTTTGGTGGTATAGTTTCATTTAACAAAAAAATCAGTAAAAAGACAGCTAAACTTTTATTAAAAAACTTTTATGAAGTAATTTCTGCACCTAGTTATGAAAAAGAGGCATTAAATATTCTTAAAACAAAGAAAAATTTAAGAGTAATAAAAGTAAAAAAAATTAATCAGAAATTTGAGGAGAGATCTTTTTTTGGGGGAACATTAATTCAAGATACCAATAATAAAAAAACATCTGTTGAAAATATTAATGGTGAGAATAAATTGAGTGTAGAAAAAATAAATTTTTTTGTAAACATTCTAAAAAATATTAAATCAAATGCTATAGCTCTATTTGATGAAAATAGCTTAATTTCTCAATCTGGAGGACAAACATCACGAGTCGATGCCCTTCAAAACTGTTTATACAAATTTAACTTAAGGCATAAGTTTAGAAGATTAAAAAAAGCATACTTATTTTCAGATGCATTTTTTCCTTTTGTAGACTCATTATCAATTATAAAGAAGCAAAAAATTAAAATTGAAACATACGCTCCAATGGGGTCTAGGAATGACCCAGATATTCGAAGACATATCAAAAAACATAAGTTAAATTTTTTTAAGTTAAGTGAACGTCACTTTAAACATTGATTGATATATATAAAAATAAGCCGCCAAAAAACAATTATATACCTTTAAAAAGGTATCAGAATGTCGTTTTTATCAAGAAATATAATATTGATATTGTTGAGTCATTTTTTAAGAGGTTTCCAGAAGAAAAAAGAGGAAGAAAAAAATTTAAGGAAAAAGAAATAATGAACCAAAAGGCATTAATTTATGAGGAAATTTTTCAAAAGGCTCTCAAAATAAAGTCTGTTTGTATTGGTTCCATCAAAGAACAAGTATCAAAAGATATTATTAAGATTACAGTATCATTCTTCAAAAAAAATGAATGAAAACAGGATATTATTTGTTGATCTAGACGGAACCTTGATAAAAGAGGATTTATCGGATTTAGCGTTTGTAAATAGTCTCAAAACTAATCCTTTTAAGCTTATTTTTTATCTAATTGTATTTTTTTTTAAGGGAAAATCGTATCTAAAAGAAAAAATTTCTAAAAATTATATTGTTCCTTTTGAAAAATTAAATTTTAACAGTGCTGCCTTAGATTATATAAAAGATGTTAAAAATCGTCATCGAGTTGTTTACCTAATTTCTGGAAGTCATCAATTGCTTGTAGATCAAATTGATAGATATTTAAGAATTTTTTTTGAGTCATTTGGCACGAATATTGATTTTAATATGGTCGGTGAAAATAAAGTTAAGTTTATTAATAATAAACTAAAAATTATAGAATTTGATTATTTAGGAAATAGTAAACAAGATTTACCAATATGGAAATATACTAAAAAGATTATATTCACAAATGTTTCTAAAGATTTAAGAGAGATTATCAACTCTTCAAAACTTGATAAGTTTGAAATAAAAGAAAATTTTCAGAAATAAATAATGACATTTTTATTATTTATACAAATTACATTTATATGTTTGTTGGGAGCCATGTCTCCTGGGCCTAGTATGATGGTTGTAATGAATAATTCTATTTTCAAAAATAAATTTAATGGAATTTTAACAGCATTAGGTCATGGTTTCGGTATTGGAATATATGCTTTATTTGCTGTAATCGGTATTGGTTTAATAATCAAAGCAAATTATTATTTATTTGTAAGTCTGAAAATATTATCAATTATATTTCTATTTTACCTTGGTATTCAAGCTTTAGTAAAAACAAATCATGTCAAATTTAATGAGGGGAGGGTCAGTGATGGAATAAAATCATTTTTTCAAGGCCTTAGTATTGCAATTCTAAATCCAAAAATACTTATATGGTTTTTAGCAATATATTCACAATTTATGTCATTAAATAATGATATGTTTTTTAATTTATCATTAGTATTAATTGCAAGTACTGTAGATGCTTTATGGTATATAATACTTGTCAATTTAGTAACTTCTAAAAATATATTGGAATTAGTAAAAAATAAATCTTACTTGATACAGAAAATTGTTGGTTGTTTATTTATAATATTATCAATAGTTTTACTAATAGACCTATTTAAATGAAATTCTTCAATTTTCTAAGAAAGAAAGATAATAACTTCTCTCAATCAGGGCAAGATCAATTTGCTTACAATCTATCTGGATCTTATGGGCTTTATCTAGAAATTGGTGCCCATGATCCTGTCATCAACAGCAATACATTTAATTTAGAAGTCAAATGTAAATGGAATGGTGTATCAATTGAGTATGATAAATCGTTCAAAAAATCTTGGTATAATTGCAAACAAAGAAAAAATAATGTGATTTGGGATAATGCATTTAATATTGATTATTCTTTAATGATAAAACAAAAAAAATTACCAAATAAATTTAACTATCTTTCATGTGATATAGAGCCTGCGGAAAATACCTATAACATCTTGAAAAAAATAATTAATTCAAAATTAGTCTTTGATTTTATTAGTTTCGAGCATGATAAATATAATATTGGGGATAAATATGAAAAATTGTCAATTGAGTATTTAAAAAATCATAATTATAAAATTGCAGTAAATGATGTCTATTCAAGAAACAAAAAATATAAAGTCTATGAAACATGGTTTATTAATAATGAAATAGATTTTAAAGAAGTTAATTATTCTGTATGGAAGAAAAAATTTTACAAAGATAATAAATTTATTTTTTAGAAATTAGTTATAGATAGTGTTATTGGAGCGGGCGAAGGGATTCGAACCCTCGACTTCAACCTTGGCAAGGTTGCGCTCTACCCCTGAGCTACGCCCGCTTACTTATGAAATAAACGTAATATTTTATAAACTTCCTTTACAATGCTATCAAGGTAAAAGGCAGTGTTAAGACTGTTGTAAATAAAGCATTTGACACTATTTATATATATATGAGTTTTGTTGTTGATATAAATGAAGATCAATTTGTAGAAGAGGTAATTGAGAAATCTAAAACAGTACCTGTAATAGTAGACTTTTGGGCCCCCTGGTGCGGCCCCTGTAAACAGCTAACTCCATCTCTAGAAAAGGTTGTAAATGATAAAAATGGTAAAGTTATTCTTGCTAAAGTTAATGTAGACGAAAATCAAGGTATCGCATCTCAATTAAATATTCAATCAATACCTACTGTTTACGGATTCGTTGATGGTAAACCAATAGATGCATTCCAAGGTGCTCAACCAGAAAGTAAGTTGAAAGCAATGATTAATAAAATGATAGATGCCTCTCCTGGTAATGAGATACCTAAACTGGTAGATGAGGCAAATCAATTATTAAAAGATCTCAAATTTGAAGAGTCTTTGTCACTTTTTGAAAAACTCGTAGGGATGGATCCTGGTAACTTTAAAATTATTGCAGGTTTGTTAAGATGCCTAATACAACTCAAACGTTTAGATGAGGCAAAAGAGATGTATGAGTCTTTTGATGATAGTATTTTACAAGATGATGAAATATTAAAAATAAAAAAACTGCTTGATAATTCAACTAGTAAAAATTCAGACTTATCTTATGAAAGATTAATTGAGGAAGTTAAAATGAAACCTAAAGATAAAGATCTAAGATTTAAGTTAGCAGAGAATTATTTGTCATCAACTGAAACTGAAAAAGGTTTTAATGAGCTTCTTATCTTATTTGAACAAGATCCAAATTGGAGAGATGGTGCAGCTAAAAAAAAACTTTTAGAGTATTTTGACTTGCTAGGATTTAATGATCCAAATGTAGCTAAAGCTCGAAAAAGATTATCAAGCATGATGTTTAAATAATGGATGAAAATATAAAAAAACTTTTTGAAGTCGACCCGAATTCGCTTCCGAGTTCAATACCTATTTTTCCACTTGACAATGTTTTGCTATTGCCTTTCGGTAAGCTTCCCTTAAATATTTTTGAAGAAAGATATATTAAAATGACTTTAGACTCTCTCAAGAGTCATCGAATGATTGGAATTATTCAACCTAAAAATAATAATAATGAATTATTTCAAATGGGGTGTATTGGAAAGATAACCTCTTATATAGAAACACCAGACTACAGGCTTGTTCTTAATCTTGAAGGGGTCTGCCGTTTCGTTCTCCATGAGAGAAACCTTAATCCTAAAGGTTACTATCAAGCCTCTATAGACTGCGGTGACTATACTCATGATCTTTCAGATATGGAACCAAATATTGATCGAAAAGCGTTAATCCAAAGATATAGTAATTTTTTTAAAATGAAAAAGTTAGATATAGATAAAGATGTTCTAGCTGAAACATCTAATTTGCAACTTTTATCAACGCTAGCTATGTTGGCTCCATTTAATAAAATTGATAAACAAGCAATTTTGGAATCCCCTAATATATCTTCAAGAATTAATACAATTAACTCTATTCTCGATTTAAATACTTTCCAAGTTGTAAGTCAAAATAATCCTAATCAACTAAATTAATTTTTCCCATAGCTTGCTTTATAAATAATTCTCTAACAAATTTAAAGTTTCTTAAACCTTCAAAGCCAACTCTAATGATATTTTTGCTAAATAAATTTTGATTTTCATACACAGTGTTTAATATGGAAGTAAATCCTAAATATAATGTGCTCTCTAAAATTCTTTTAGAGTAATAAATAGAGTTAAAAATTTTACTATCTAAAGAGTACTGTTCAGTTAATTTACAAAGTGTTTGGATATCTTTTATCCCTAGGTTCCAACCTTGACCAGCAACTGGGTGAATTGATCTAAGTGAGTCACCTATAAATATTAAATCTTTATCAAATTTCTTTATATGAGGTGTTATAGGAAATATATTTATTAATCTATCAAATGTTAGACGTCCATGAGAGATTTTAAAGTTTTTTTTAATTATTGAAAAAATTTTTTGATCTGATGTTTTTTTGTTAGTAGAGTAAATAAATGTAGATTTCCTTCTTGTTAAAGACGGAGAGGGTAACACTGCCATTGGCCCCTCTTTTTGAAAAATCTCATAAGCTATATTTTTATGATCATTTTCATGCTTAAAGAATCCAACATAAGAATGATGACCTTTATTAAAAATAATACTCTTTTGATAGGGATTTATATTTATACTTTTACCAATACTAACAATTATTTTTTTAAATAAGTAATGACTATTATTTATTTTTAACAATTTGGATGGCTTTAAGTCATTTAAACTGATGTTAATGCCAGATCTGATGATATTTAAATCTTTTAATTTTTTTTTAACAATTTCGTGCAATTCTTTATTTAGTATTACACTACCCATTGGTTCATTTTTATTATTAAAAAGAAGTGGGGATAAATTAATATAATCTTTTATTATTATTTTTTCTATTGGCTGAGGTTTTGATTTTAGATCATTCCAAATATTCAATTGTTCAAGAAATCTTTTTGAATTTGCATTCACTGCTAGCGTTCTTTTATCCTTTGAAATTTCATTTTTTTTATCAATTACCAAAACTTTAAATTTCTTTTTATATAAAGCATAAGCAGTAAGGGCGCCAATAAGACCACCTCCAACAATCAAAAAATCATATTTAAACATTTTATTTTTCATTTAGACGCATATATTTAATTTAAAATAATGAAAAGTAAATATATTCCCAAGATATTTAAAGAAAAATTCTCATTATTTTTAAATTATTCATACGCTTTATTTTTTTTATTGATATCTATTTTGTCTGCCATTGCTTTATTGTCATTTGATATAAATGATAATTCATTCTTAACAAGTACCAGTAATGTATCTAAAAATTTATTAGGCAACTTCGGGTCTTATTTTGCGAGCTTCATTTTTTATACCTTTGGTATTTTAGGATATTTAATAGTAATGTTTTTTCTTATTTATTCTATATCGGTTTTTTTTAAGAAGGCTCCGAATTATTTTTTTATAAGATTGCTAATCTTCTTTTTAAGCTTAGTTCTGATTCCTCAAACTTTAATAAAATTTGAACTTGATATTAAATTTATTGACTCTTTAGAAACTTGGGGGGTATTTGCTGAAAATATTAATTCAATGCATGATATTAGTTACATTAATTATTTAATGTCTGCCACAGGATTAATTTTATGTTTAACTTCACAAAATATTTTCAGTTTGTTTAGATTACCACGGGTGAGTCTTTTTAAAATATTTGAGAATAAAAATACTGAGAATTTATCAAGAACCAAGACAAAGAAAGAGCCCATCATAAACAATTCTATAAAAATACAAAGTAATTCAGAAACAAGAGTAAATAATTCCATATCAGATGATAATGAATTAAAATCTAATTATTTTTCACCATCACTAGAAATATTAGATACCAATG
>CACKOX010000020.1 GCA_902601865.1 uncultured Alphaproteobacteria bacterium
AAAAAGGTTATATTTCTCATGTTACTGATGATTTGGAAAATTTCTTAAAAAACGTAATATAAAGGTATTATGAGCAATCAAGAAGTTATTGAAAAGTTATGGGATCAAAGAGATCAAATTAATTTTATTGAGGATAGCGAAGCAAAAAAAAGTATAGAGAATATTCTAAACTTATTAGATCAAGGAAAGCTTCGAGTATGCGAAAAAATAGATGATATTTGGCACGTCAATCAATGGCTTAAAAAAGCAATACTTTTAAGTTTTAGAATACAGGACATGGAAATGATCAGTGGTGGCCCAAGTGTCAGCCATGGGAATACTTCATGGTGGGATAAAGTTCCCTCAAAATTTCAAAATTGGACATCGGAAAATTTTCAATCAGCTGGCTTTAGAGCAGTTCCTAACTGTGTTGTAAGGAGGTCAGCTTTTATTGCAAAGAGTGCTGTCTTGATGCCTTGTTTTGTTAACCTAGGTGCTTATGTTGATGAAGGAACTATGGTAGACACTTGGGCAACAGTTGGTTCTTGCGCGCAAGTTGGAAAAAATTGTCATATTTCAGGCGGTGCAGGTATAGGAGGAGTGTTAGAACCCTTACAAGCAAACCCTGTAATAATTGAAGATAATTGTTTTATTGGTGCTAGATCTGAAGTTGCAGAAGGTGTGATAGTTGGAGAGGGTTCAGTTTTATCTATGGGGGTATTTATTGGAGCTTCAACTAAAATTTATAATCGTGAAACTAAAGAAATTTATATGGGAAAAGTTCCTCCTTATTCAGTAGTTGTGCCAGGTAGTCTTCCAAGTTCAAAAGGTGATGCATCTTTGTACTGTGTTGTTATTGTTAAAACTGTTGATGAAAAAACTCGATCAAAAACCTCAGTTAATGAATTGTTAAGAGATTAAGATGTTAGACACAATAGAACTATCAAAAAAATTAATATCATTTGATTCTGTTACTCCTGCGAAGCAAGATATTTTTGACTTTTTAATTAAAACATTTGAAGAAAATGGTTTTGTAACAAAACAATTAAATTTTGATGGGGATGGAAGCTACGAAGTCATAAATATCATGGCTACATATGGACCAACCAACACCAATGGAAAACATTTTAATTTTTTATGTCATGTTGACGTAGTACCTCCTGGTAACTTAGAAGATTGGGACACTCATCCTTTTGAGCCAACAATTAAAGATGGGTATCTTTATGGTCGTGGATCTGAGGATATGAAGGGTTGTACTGCAGCTAGTATGGTGAGTGTTTTTAAATTTATCAAGGAAAACAGGGATTTTAACGGCACAATAAGTTTTATTATCACAGGAGATGAAGAAGCTGACTCCGTTAACGGAGTGAAGAAGGTCGTAAAATGGTTAAAAGAAAATAATATAAGGATTGATGGCTCAATAGCTACTGAGTCATCCTCAGAGAAAGTAATTGGTGATCAAATAAAAGTGGGAAGAAAAGGAGCTGTAGATGTTCAAATTGAAATTATTGGTAAACAAGGACACGCTGCTTACCCCCAACTAGCTCAAAACCCACTGCATTGCATGTCTAAGTTAATCTCTTTTTTTGATGATCAGAAACTTGATGATGGAGCGGAATACTTTGAACCTTCAACTCTTCAGTTCACCCAAATTAATTTAAATAATAAAGCAAAAAATGTTATCCCTGAAAAATTAATTACTGTAGGTGACATGCGATTTAATGATAATTGGGATCAAGCAAAAATACAAAACTATTTTGACAAACATTTAACTAAGATTTGCTCAGAGAACAATTGTAAATATAATTTGAAATTAACTTTTAGAGGTATGCCCTTCCAAGCTTTTGATAGCCCATTTACAAAGCATTGTATTAAAGCAATAAAAGATGTAACTGGATTAGAGGCAAGTCAAGATACTGGTGGCGGAACATCAGATGCTAGATTTATGCAGGAAGTTTGTCCTGTCTTTGAATTTGGAACGATTAATAAAACACTTCACAAAGTTAATGAGTGTGTTTCAGTGGATGATCTGAAAACTACTGAAAAAATATATCTTAAAACATTAGAAAACTTTTTCCATAATTGAAAGAGGGAGATTTAATTCCTGATATTATTTTAAGATCTGTTTCTGCAGATGGGACTAAGAATTTCGGACTACATGATAACCTTAAATTTAAAAGGACATTAATAATTTGTGCTCCTGGCGCGTTCACATCAACCTGTCACATACAACACCTTCCCCCCTTCATCAATGGTGCAAAAAATTTAATGTCTGAAAAAAAAATAGATCTGATTTGCTGTATGACTACTAATGATCCTTATGTGCTAGATTTGTGGAGAAAAGAATTAGGGGATTCAAAAATCTTATTTTTATCTGATGGTAATAATGAATTTTTAGAGTCTTCTAAATTAATTAGAAATCATGAAAAAAGCTTTATGGGTCATAGACTTATTCGCTCTGTTATACTGATAGATGATCTTAAAATTATTAGATTAATCTGTGATGAACCAGGAGAATTAAAAAAAACAAGCTACGAAGAAGTTCTACAAAATATTTAAATATTCTTTTATCTTTGTTTGAGAATCAAATTTGTTTGCAAATATATAACTTCTTTTACTATATGTTTTGTACTTTTTAAAAATATCAATAATTGAGTTTACTAGTTCTTTTGGACTATTCTCTTTAACAATAATTCCATTATCCCCAACTGATTCAGGTGTACCTCCACTATTACTAACTATACATGGTAGTCCATAAGATGCTGCTTCAATATTAGATATACCAAAACCTTCTACACTCTCAGGTGTTGTTAAAGTTGGCATGATATGGACAGATGAATTTTTGAAAATTTTTTCAACAGGGCAACTCTGATTTATAAATTCTACTTGACCATTAAGAGAATGCCTAATTACCAAATCTTTGAGCCTTGATAATTCTGGGCCATCTCCAAGAATAGCGTATTTAAGTAAAATATTATGTTTATTTTTTAGAATAGACATTGCTTCAAATACTAAATGATGACCTTTCCTATACTCTAACCTAGCAACAGTACATAAATCATATTTTCTTTTAATTATTTTAATTTTAAAGATCTTTTCAATGAATGCTGGATAAATAATTTTTTGATCAATTTTTTTTGAAATTTTAAAATTTTTTATTGTTTTGTTTTTTGTATAATTAGAGTTAAAAATTATCAAGTCTGCCTTGTTTATTGAATTTAAAATTCTATCTTTTTTCCTTAAGTTTAAAATTTCATTACCGTGAACTAAGCAAATTTTTTTTGCATTTGTTGATGTATTTAGTGTCTCTAGTGATTTCCAACTATCGAAAAAGATTAAATCAATCTTATTTTCTTTTAAGAAGTTGTGAGCAAAACTTAATTTAATTCTTTTTCTGAGAAACTTGATTTGGTCAAATCGAAAAATTTGAAATTTACATTTATTATCAAAATCTGACGATGAAAGTTTAGATCCATCAGATAAAACTGTTACCTTGTTTTGAGAAGTGTAAGCATACTGAGCTATGTTTGTCATTACAGACTCTATACCTCCTACTTTTGGTGCAAAACATTGAGTATATATGAGAATATTAATAGCTAATCTCCTTTAAAATCAATCCTTTTGAGGGGACAGTTGGTCCAGCAAGTCTTCTATCTCTAGCATCAATTAATTCACTTATCCAATTTATATCTTTATTTTTTGAACCAACTTCTAATAAAGATCCAACCATTATTCTAATCTGTTGATAAAGAAAAGACTGTGCTTTAAATATAAAAATTATTTTTTTATCTACGACATCAATTGAAGCTTCATCAATGGTTCTAATTGGTATGTTAGCTTGACAGCCTTGTGCTCTAAAAGAAGAAAAATCGTGCTTTCCTAATAATAACCTAATTGCATTTCTCATTGAGTTTAAATCTAAAGGCTGTCGAACATGTATACTAAAGTCATTCTCAATTACTGATGGAGCTAAACTATTAAATACTTGGTAATTATAAATTTTACTTTTCGCAGTAAAACGTGCATTAAATTTATCATTAACATTTTCAACTTTAGTGACCCTAATTTTTTCAGTGCCAAGATGAAAATTAATTCCATTTAGAATTTGGTAGTCATCAAATTTTTTTTCTAACTCGAAACTAGCACATTGTCCAATAGCATGAACTCCGGCATCTGTCCGCCCAGCACCTTGTATTGTTTTTTTCTCGCCGGAAAATTTGAATATTGCCTTTTCTATTTCACCTTGAATAGTTTTTTCATTTTTCTGAAATTGCCAACCACAATATGGCAAACCATGATATTCAATTGTAAGTTTTATGTTAGCCATTATTAATTTTTTCATTTAATTGAAATTGATTATTGCCTAAAGCAAATTCTTTAATATTTAATGGCTTCTTTCCTTCGGCTTGAATTTCTAAAATATCTAAACTTTGCTCACTACATGCTACGGTAAGAGGTAAATTAATTATTTTTCCCTCTACGTCCTGTTTATTTGAAATTTTAGCTTTCAAAATTTTGTATCTGTTACCTTTATGTTTAAACCACATTGCTGGTGATGGGTAAAAAGCTCTTATTTTTTTTTCAATTATATTTGCTGATAATCCCCAATCTACTTGTGTTTCAGTTTTATTTATTTTTTTTGCGTATGTAGATAGTGAATGATCTTGCTCTTTTAATGACACTTGACCGAGGAAGTATTTCTTTAGTGTGTTAAATAATAACGAGCAAGACTCATAACTAATTTGATCTATTAATTGCTTTCCATCAGTAGTACTCTTTATTTCAATGTCCTGCTGGGCTAATATTGGGCCTTCATCTATTTGATCATTCATTTTCATAATACTAATACCTGTTTTTTTATCATTGTTTTCAATAGCCCTTTGAACAGGCGCTGCCCCTCTCCACTTTGGAAGGAGTGAGGCATGTATATTAATAAAGCCATGTAAAGGTGTATTTAGCCAATTTAATGGAACTATTTTTCCATAAGCAAAAAGTATTGCAGCGTCCGGCTTTAACGATTTAAAATCTTTTAAAGATGTATCATCGAGTTTTTCGGGGGTAAAAACAGGAAGAAGTTGACTCTCTGCCCATTGTTGTACTGGAGTATTATATTTTTTTTGTCCTCTAAATTTTTTTTTTGGTTCTTGAGTGTAAATTCCAACTATTTCATAACCGCCAAGGTAAAGTGTCTTTAAAGGAGGAAGGGAAAATTCTGGTGAGCCAAAATAAACAATGCGTTGTTTTTTCATTTAGATTAATTCTTTTTCTTTTTTATACTTTCTCATCTTCCTTATAATGACGTCTCTCTTTAAACGACTTAAATGGTCAACAAATAAAATACCATTCAAGTGATCTAATTCATGTTGTATAATTCTTGACTCAAAACCTTTAAACGAAGAAGATTTTTTAGAATTATTTTCATCTAGATATTCTATCTTAATATTTTCAGGACGATCAATTTCTGCAAAATGTTCTGGGAAAGATAAACATCCTTCCTCATATGGTACTGTATTTTTTTCTAATGAAATAATTTTTGGATTTATAATTGTAATAGGTTTTTTTTCTTCATCTCTGGAACCGGCATCGAGGACAAATATTCTAATATTTAAACCTATCTGTGGAGCAGCTAAACCTACACCATTTGCAGAGTACATAACTTCATACATTTGTTTTATTAATTCTCTGTGGTGATCGTCTACTTGAGGTATAGACACACTCTCTTTTTTTAATATTGGATCAGGTGCATAAATGAGCTTTAACATAGCATTAAATATAGTTTAATTTATAAAGTTATTTGAGACAATAAATCAAAGTTTATTAGTTTTAGTTCTAGGTAATTTAGCCTAAGTTTTTGCGAGACTCTAAAGCTGCTCCTAAAGTATTATCATCTAGATAATGGATTTCACTTCCTACAGGAACACCATACGCTAGTTGAGTAATTTTAATATTTTGACTTTCTAGTTTGTCCTTTATTACTAAGGCAGTAGTTTGTCCCTCAATAGTAGCACTTAGTGCCAAAATGATTTCTTGTACTTGATTATTTATAATTCTTTCTTTGAGTTTATTTAAATTCAGATCCTGTTCTGTGAAATTCTTTGAAGCTGATAAGAGTCCTCCGATGACATGATAGAGTCCTTTATGATATCCAGATCTTTCAAATGCCCACACATCTGCCATATCTTCGACAATACAGATAGTTGTTTTTAATCTATTTTCTGATGAGCAGATCTTACAAGGGGTGATTACATCTAAAATTCCACAGTTGGTACATTTTTTTACTGCTGATGCAGTATCTTTTACACTTTCAGCTAAGGGCAGCATCAGTTCTTGCTTATTCTTAATTAAATATAATGCAATTCTTTGTGCGGAGCGCTGACCAATCCCAGGCAACCTTGAAATGAGATTAATTAATTTTTGAAGTTCGTCTTGAGACAATTTAAAATGGCATCTTCATACCTGGGGGAAGGGGTATTCCTCCAGTAATCTTCTTCATTTCTTCAGCTGACATTTCTTCGACTTTTTCTTTAGCCTGGTTCAATGCTGCTTTGATCAAATCTTCTAAGACTTCTTTTTCATCTGATGATAATAAGGATGGATCTATGTCAATAGATTGAACAATTTGTTTTCCATTCATAGTAACTTTAACCATTCCGCCACCAGACTCTGCATCAACGGTTTTTGTTTCTAATTCTTTTTGCATTTCTTGCATTTTTGTTTGCATTTCCTGAACTTTTTTCATCATGCCACCCATATTACCCATCATTGTCATCACCTCTTTCTATTTCTTCTATGTCTATAATCTTTGCATTAGGAAATTTAGCAAGAACTTTTTTAAATTCCTCCGTTTCCGTCTCTTGATCAATTAGCTCTTTTTTGTAAAAAGACTTTATTTCTTCTAGGGTTACAATTTCTTTTTTTACAATCACTTCAAGTGTGTATTCAGTTTTTAAATTTCTGTACAACTCTTCACTTCCATTAAAGTTTTCATCAATAACATTTATTCTTAATATTTTATTTTCTTCAGAAAATTCAGTTATCTCACAATTTTCTATTATAATTCCAGCCATTAATGGAGAGAAGTTTTTCCCATAAAATTGAAAAAAATGTTGGTGCAGATCTATTTTATCTTTTAGGGATAAATTGGATACTTGATTAACTTTATTTTGAATTACACGATCAAGATTAGGTGAAGTTTGATTTGTATGTTGATTTATTTCAGACTTTTTTTTTTCTTCTGAGTCTGATCGTTGGTTATCATTTAACAAAAATGCACACCTGAGAAGTATCATTTCTAATGTAGAGTGAGGTTGAGGAGAAATTTTAATTTCATCGTATCCTTTCATTAAACTTTGCCAAAAAATATTTAATTTACCTTGATCAAATTGAAGAACATACGAAGCAAAATTCTTGTCTTCTTCTGTTAAAAACTCATCTTTTAGGAGCTCGTTATTAATTTTTAATTTACATGACCAGTTTATTATATTCATTAAGTCTTCGATAACTTTAGTTGTCTCCGAGCCTCTTTGATACATTTCATCGAGCATTGATATTAATTTAGAAAGATTATTATCAAGAACAAATTTTGTTAACTCATATAAATCACTTTGCTTTGCAAAACCTAACATATTAACTATTTCTTCGACTTGTATCTCTTTTTTTGATTTAAAAATATTTGCTTGATCTAATATGCTCAATGAGTCTCTTACGGAACCATCGCTAGCTTTAACAATCATATTTAACGCATCGTTGGAGATCGAAATGTCTTCCTTTTTAGAAATATTTATAAGAAAATTGTATAACGTCTTCTTATCAACACGTCGTAAATCAAATCTTTGACACCTCGATAGAATTGTAATTGGTACTTTAGATATCTCAGTAGTTGCAAATATAAATTTTGAATGAGGGGGAGGTTCTTCAAGTGTTTTGAGGAGGGCATTAAATGCACTTTTAGATAGCATGTGCACTTCATCAACTATATAAACTTTATATTTTCCTAATACAGGATTATATTTTACGTTTTCAATAATCTCTCTGGCATTTTCAACACTTGTGTTTGAAGCTGCATCAATCTCTATTACATCTGGATGTCTGTCTTCAGTAATAGCTTTAGCTTGTTCACAATTAGTCAAATCAGGATTATTATTTTTATCAAACACAGTGCAGTTCAACATTTTTGCTACTATTCTTGCAGTTGTGGTTTTACCCACACCTCGGATACCAGTAAAAATGTAAGCATTTGGTATCTTATTCTGCTCTATAGACTTTTGTATGGTCTCAACCAAATACTCTTGGCCAATAAGGTCTTGAAAATTTGAAGGTCTATATTTTAATGCAAGGATATTTGATTGATGTTTCATTACAGGTTCAAAGGAGAATTACACGACCCAACCCCTTATGTTACGGCTGCTTTCTTTCGAACCTGACCGGATTGGCATAAAAAGTTGCCCATGTAATTCTCAAATTATCTTATAACAGTATTAGATAGAAATATGAAGTTATTGTCTTACTCGATAAGGAGATTTTTCAAAAACTCCTAATTTTCTAACTTTTGAACAGTAATGATCCATGTCATCAAGTGCAAACTTAGTATTTTCTTGATCAGGATGTCCCTCAATTTCACAATAAAATTGTGTAATTACAAAATCAGCTCCATAGTTATAACTTTCTAGTTTAATCATATTAACATTATTAGTTGCAAATCCTCCCATCACTTTAAATAAAGACCCTGGTGTATTATTTACAGAAAATAAAAAAGAGGATATATAAGTTTTGTCCTCATCAAACTTTAGGTTTTCATTTTTAGACATTACATAAAATCTTGTAATATTATTTACGGAGTTTGCAAAATTTTCATCAATTACCTTTAAACCATAGATACTACCTGCCAAACTTGAAGCTATCGCAGCTGTATCATATATTTTTTCATCAAAAATTTTTTTTGCTGAACCAGCTGTATCAGCACCTATTAAAATATCTAAGTCCAATTTTTGAATTTTATCACTACATTGAGCCAAAGCCTGTTCATGACTAATTATATTTTTAATATTTTCTATTTTACTATCTGGATGAATTAAAAGTTTATGTTCAACCTTTTGAAAATGTTCAAAGTTAATATGCAAATTAGATTTGGGTATTAGTCGGTGGATATCAGCTACTCTGCCTGCAGCTGAATTCTCGATAGGAATCATAGCGTAATCTACATTTCCTAACTCAGCTTCATTTAAAGCAATTTCAAATGTTTTACAAGGTAATGGCTCTGCTCCAGGAAAAAACTCTTGAACAGCCAAGTGACTGTATGCTCCTTCAACACCTTGAAAAGATATTTTTTTATTCATTTTTTAAAATTAGACGATTTACTCTATCTAAATCTTCTTTTGTATCAACTCCCAAAATATCCTCTTTTACAATAGAAATTCCAATTTTATTGGTTTCAATAATTCGAAGTTGTTCAAGTTTCTCATCAAGCTCTCTTTTTGTTGGATGTAAGGAGATAAAATCATATAAAAATTGCTTATGGTATCCATAGACCCCAATATGATGAAAGATATTTTCATTAACTTTAAATTCGTTATTTAAAATTCTATAGAAATCTAAGGCGCAATTATTTTTATCAATTAAGACTTTTACTTTTGAGTTATTATTAGCTTCATCTAAGTTTATGAATGGACAAGCTAAAGTGCTTATTTGAAATTGTAACAGTCTTTCTTTTAATAAGTTTACATGATTTTCTGTAATAAATGGCATATCTCCTTGAACATTAATGACATACTTAAATTTGATGTCTTCCTCTATTTTTTTTACCGCCTCTCCAATGCGGTCACTCCCAGATAAATGACCAGGATCGGTCATAACATATTGAAGGTCCATTTTTTCACAGTAATTTTTTACCTCTTGGTCACATATAGCTAAGTATAAATTTTCAGTGAAAACTGATACACGATTATATACATAATGGAGCATTGGTAAGTCTCCAATTTGAGCAAAAGGCTTATTTGGGAATCTAGATGCCTTTAATCTTATGGGTATAATAACTAAAGTATCATTCATTAATGCGACAAATATCCGTTTTAAGTGGTATATTTTTAAACATAGACTTCTCTTTTTAATATGGAAACTAATAAAATTCTAGGGGCAATAATTCTTGCCCTCTTACTCGCTGCTGTATTCTCAAAAGTTGCTGATATGGCTATTCACCCAGAGTTTCCAGATGAATTAGCATATAAAATTGAAGTCCCTGAAGGAGGTATCTCTTCAGAGATTAAAGAAGAAGTAGATATTTTTGAAGTTCTCCCCGAAATAACACCTATGCTTGCCTCTGCAAATATGGAAAACGGTGAAAAGATTTTTAAAAAGTGTGCTTCATGTCATACGCAAGTTAAAGGTGGAGAGAATAAAGTAGGTCCCGCAATGTGGGGTATAGTAAATAGGTCAAAAGGATCTATGGAAGGTTTTGCATATTCAGGTGCATTGGTAGAGTTTGGTGGTGATTGGAATGTTGAAGAACTAAACAAATTTTTATTAAAACCAAAAAAATATATTGCAGGTACCAAAATGAATTATAACGGTATCAAAAAAGACCAAGATAGGGCTGATTTAATAAAATGGCTAAGTTCTCTTAGCGATTAAAGTTTTCATTCCTACAATTTTCAATATCATGTAATTTATGAGTTCTGTATCATTAGATTCTAATAAATTAAGATCATTGTTTGGTGCATATTATGACAGGAGAATGATAAGAATTCTTCTCTTAGGTATAATAAGTGGTTTTCCCTGGGTATTAATTGCAAGTGCACTTTCTCTATGGTTAAAGGAAGAGGGCCTAAGTAGAAGTACAATAGGTTGGGCTGGACTTATTTTTGGTGTATATGCATTCAATTTTTTATGGGCACCAATAATTGATCGATTAAAACTTCCATTTTTAACTAATAAATTTGGTCACAGAAAATCAATTATTATGTTGATGCAAACTGTCATCTTAATTTGTCTTATTATTTGGAGTGCCTTAGAGCCAACTCAAAACTTGGCCTTAATTATTGGAGTTGGATTGGCTATTGCTATTTCATCTGCAACTCAAGATATAACTATTGATGCTCTGCGAATTGAACAAATAAAAAAAGATGAAACTTCAAGCATGGCTGCAGGTGCAGCAATGGCTGTCGTAGGATGGTGGACTGGTTTTAAGCTCGGAGGGTTCATTTGTCTTGAAATAGCTGAGAGACTTGAAATATCAGGTGTGGAGCAATATTGGCAAGTTACATTTATTTTTTTAATGGCCATTATAGTTCTATGTAATGTAGGTTTAACTTTTATTCCCGAGTCAAATAAAGAGAGATTTCAGGAAATTACAAATACAGATTCATCAAATTCAAATGTTAATAGTGTTAGGAATGCTGGATATTTATTTGCTTCTATAGGGGTTTTATGTTTTTTAACTGGAAAGTTCTTTGAAAAAATTTGGTTTACTAATGGGGGTTTAACCTTTGTTATTTTAGGTGGAGCATTTTACCTTTTCTCATTTTATATACAAAAATTTGGCGAAGATAATCCCATTTCACAAACCCTGTACTATTTAAATAATGTAGTAGCAAACCCTTTAAATAGTTTTTTTAGCATTAATGGTGTGAAAATAGGCATAGCTATTCTTGCTTTTGTATTTTTATTTAAAATTGGTGAAGCTTTTTTAGGAAGAATGAGTTTAGTATTTTACAAAGAAATAGGCTTTTCAAAGGGTGATATTGCTATTTTTTCAAAAGCGTTAGGATGGATTACGACCATTGTATTTACTCTTATTGGTGGAGCTATCGCCATGAGATCTGGTATTTTTAAAACATTAATAATCGCAGGTATTGCAATGGCTGCCACAAACATTTTATTCTCTATACTCGCCTGGGTGGGCCCGTCAAAAACCCTTTTTGCTTTTGCGGTAATATTAGATGATTTAGCAGCTGCATTTGCAACAGTTGCTTTTGTTGCATTTATCTCTCTACTAGTTGATCGTAGTTTTACTGCTACACAGTATGCCTTATTAGCATCTGTTGGAACAGCAGGAAGGACACTATTGGCATCCTCCTCAGGAGCTCTAGTGGATGGATTAGGTGGTGACTGGGGATTGTTTTTTATTATTACCGCTTTAATGGTAATTCCCTCATTGATTTGTTTAATGTTAATAAAAAATAAAATTAATTTTAATAGTTCTAATTAATTATAGAAGAAGATAATTTATTATAACCAGCAGTAAAACCAGATAAAGAATATGTAATACTTGCCTCTCTATTATCAAGTAATAAAATTTTAATGCTTATTTGATTTCCGGCTTTAAATAAATTAACGAAATTTTCCCCTATTATTTCTGCAACAAAACAAGCACTCTGATTACAATAGGCATAATCTAACTCAATTGGATCATTGTCATCAATTTGTAGTGAAACTGGGCTTTTTAAATTTACAGCATGAGGAAAAGCTATTTGCATTTGTGTTAAATTATCAGGGTTTATAGATATTGAGAGATAGCTGACAACCTCTTCTGTTTTAGGGTCAAATACTAACTCTCTTAATTCGCAAATTTTTTGTTCTTGCTCCTCTAAACATGTAAATTGCCAAGCATCAAAATTTTCTTGTTCTAAAATATGATTATCAGCACATAGAGTTCCAATTAGTAAAAAAAAAATGAGTAAAATTCTCATGAAAAAATCATACATAATGTTAATATTTATCCAATAAGGAAATTATTAATTTTTTTTAAGTTCTAGGTGAATTATTTCATTATTAGAGCCAATCCTTATTTTTGGACCCCAAGTTGCTGAGCCAGAACTCACATATAGATGGTTATTGTTTCTTGTATAGAGTCCATAATTTTCAGGAAATTGTATTTTTACAACAAAATTAAAAGGAAAAATTTGCCCATTATGTGTATGGCCTGAGAGCATTAAATTAGCTTTTGTTGAAACTTTTTTCCAGATAGAGGGTTTGTGAACCACCAAAAGGTTAAATAATTCTTTTTGAAACAGTTTATTAAAATAGTCAATTTTTAAATTGTTGGTTATGTTGTCAGAAATACCAATTAAATTTAGTCCATGTATATGTAAAGATTCATTATTTAAGGTATGTATTCCAACAGTGTGCAAATCATCAAGGTGTTTTTTTGAATTTTGAATATAATATTCATGGTTTCCTGTAACAAAATAGATATTTTTTTTGAATTTTTTTAACTCTTTTAGATCGTCGATTTTAAATGAGCTACTATCAATCAAATCACCTCCTATGATTAAAAAAGTTGGGTCGAGCTTAATTATTTCAGATATAATTTTTTTTAAGGAAGATGAATGATTTGAGCCTATATGTACATCACTAATGAAAACAAATTTGATACTTTTATTAATTAAATCTGACTTTATAGTAAGATTTTTTATTTTGATTTTTTTTGAATTTATATATCCATAAATAATACATGGTATCTGTATAGTAAAAAAAATAACTGCTAATTTATAATTACTTATAATATTAAAATATTCAACTGCTATGAAAGGTAATATAAGGAAAAATGATACTGTTCCAATACCAAAACCTTCATATACAAAAAATTTGATAATTTTATTTGTACTTTTAGATCTAAAGTAATAAAGACAAATGGAGAATACTAATGTGGTGCTTATTATAGCTTCAAATATTGAAGCAGGCTTGCCCAACCAAGAAGACAAGACATCAAATGGAAATATAAAAATTAAATAAGATATGAAATATAAAAAAATTATTGACATCAACTCTCTAACTTTCATTTTGGCTTTTATCAAAATAAAAAAGCAGCAGACCTGCAAAAATAACAATCATTATTCCAATATAATTAAATATTGAAGGTAATTGACTAAAAATAATCCAGCCTAAAAACACTCCGTAAATTATTTGAAAATAACTTGTAAGCCCAAATACAGACGATGGCAGTGTTCTTGATCCATAAATAATTGCGCTGACACCTAGGCCTGCAAAAACTCCTCCTAAAAATGACAAAAATAAATCATACGGGGTCATTATTTCGAAATGAAATTTAGTTGAAAAACAAAAAATTATTACACTTACTGTCATACTAAAAAAAGCTGCAGAATACGAAGATGTTAAATAATTATATTTACGTGTTATTAAGTGGGTAATTGCAATGCAGAATGCGCCAATAAACACAAATAAAATTCCTTGGAACAATAAACTACTCGAACCAAAAGGCTCTGCTGATATTACTACTCCTAAGAAACCTATTAATATTGCCATCACTCTTACTAAATTTATGTTATCGCTCAAGAAGAAATGCGACATAACTAAAAGCATTAAAGGCGAGGTAAATAATACAGGATATACGATTGAAAGAGGAAGAAGCAAAACTCCTTTTAAAACAAAAAAGAAGCCAACTGTATGGGCTATCCCTCTAGTAATTTGAAAAGTATAGTTTTGATTTTTATAAAATTTAAAACCATGATTTTTGATAACAAAATAAGATAAAGGTATTAAAGAAAAGAGTGCATTTAAAAATAATAATTGTAAAACAGAATAGCTATCACCTAATATTTTAATTACTGAGTCCATTGAAACAAGTAAAATAAATCCAATTAAAGATACAAAAAATGGAATTATAAAATTTTTAGCAATCATCTATAGGATTTGTGACCTTACTCTTTTTTTAAAGAAACACACTTTAAATCATAAGACCAATTTTTATCAAACTCTTTGTAAGAAATCGAGAAAACCAAATCTAAGTTATTATTAATTGATAGAAGAGAAATATAATTTTCTGTTTCATAATTAAAAATGTATTTAGGATCCTTTTTAGTTAGCTTATATTTTTTTTGATCAAAACTACTGTATATTAAAATTTTATCTTTATTGCTTTCGTCTTCCAATAAGTCTAATTGTGTTCCAGAAACTTTTTGTTTACAGTCAAAATACTTAAGTGCATTAATGTTCTTATCACAAATACAAGCAAGTGAAAATTTATCTAAAATTTCTGCAAAACTCATATTTGGCATTATTAAAGAGAAAATAATGATAAACTTCTTCATAATAAGTATTTATATATATCATGATGAATAAACAATTAATTACTATTATCATTTTTTGTGGAATAGGCTTTGCTATAGTTAGAATCTTGATAGATATATTTTTTCCTGGTGGAATATCTCTTTGAATGAAGATAATAGAAAAAAAATATGGGATAAGATTCTATCAACAGGTGACAAACTTCAACCTCTTTTAAAACCATCTTCTTTTCATCGAAAAGGCAGGAATGCATATGCTCATCTTGCTTTGAGTATTAAAGAAAAATATGGTTGTAGCTACAAAGACATACCGGATGAAGAGTATGAGGATGTTATTTTATTTTTAGAATATTTGTACAAAAATCCTAATTAAAATAACTTGAATTTTTATATATAAACTTTATTTGTAATCTAGATTTATGCCTAGAACAAAAAGTTTAGCAACACTCATTGAACATTATGGAGATGAAAGGGTTTTTAAGCCTAGAGCTATTAAAATTCCATCAGTCTATAAAATACTTAATAGAGAGATATTTAATAATCAATTAAAAAATCCTAAAATAACTATTAGGAGAATGCATGGAGCGTTGGGCCTTTTTGAATTTAATCCTTATGCCACAAAGTATTGTTACAGAATAACTATTCATAATAAGTTTAAAAATTTCCAAGAATTTGTTGAAATATTAGGGCACGAAATGGTTCATTATTACCAAAAATTAATCCTTAAACAAAATTCAGCTAAACATAATAAACAATTCTATAGTTTTAGAAAAAAATTTAAAAAACTTGGTTTAAACTTAAAGAGAATTTATAGATAAATTATTTTATCTAAAGGATGACTCTATATTTCCACCATCAACTGTAATTATAGCTGCCGTAGATTTTTGAGATAGCGACAAATGATAAAAGGCATCAGCGACATCAATTGCCTTTACCTCCTGTTTTAATAAATTACCAGACATATACTGTTCGATGGTAAGACCTCTTGCTTTTGATCTTTTTGTTATCATTTCTGGGGTCATTAAACCACTTCGTATTCTATCTGCATTGACACCATTAAATCTAATTCCGTATTGACTATATTCCACAACGTATTGTTTCATTAGAAACATCAGGGCTGCTTTCGTTAACCCGTAAGCAGCATAATTTTTTCCTGGGTTTACTGCCTGTTTTGAAATATTAAATAAGGCAACACCCCGTGTTTGTTGTTTTTTCATAATCTCTACGCCGTGTTTTACAAAGTAATGGTGGGCAAAGAGGTTTAAATCAAAACTTTTATCAAATTGCTGCTTGGATAATTTTTCTAAAGATTCCACTGTAGCAAATCCTGCATTTGATATTAATATATCAACACCGCCATATATCGTTGATATTTCATCAAAGACTTTTCTTACATTATTTTCTTTTGTGATATCGCATTTAATATATTTCATACCTTTAAGATCTAAATTAATTTTCTTAGGATCAATGATATCTATAAGAACAACGTCAGCACCTTCTTTTTGAAATTTTTTTGCTGTGGCATAACCGATACCACCGAGACCCCCTGTGATAACAGCAACTTGACCTTTAAGCTTTTGAGAAGATATCTTAACTTTAGCTAATTCTAGCGGCCAGTACTCCATTCTAAAAATTTCCTTTTCAGGTATTGATTTAAAAGTTCCATATTTAGAGGCCTCAAGTATTACTGAGAGAGAATTTAAACCTACATCCATTGCTATTTTTGCATCTTTAAATGAGGGGCCTGTTGAAAATATTCCCATACCCTTAATGAGAATTAATCTTGGATAAGGATCTAGCATAGTAGCTGATGCGTTGTATTTGGAATTTCTATTAAAGTATTTTTTGTAATCTTCTTTATATTTATGAACTGCTTTAGCAATAGTTTTTTCAATATTAGTTATTTTTTCTTTAGTTAAATCTATAACTAGTGGTTTTGATTTTATTCTAATGACATGATCAGGTGTTACAGGGCCTTGTTGAGTAAATATTTTATAGTTTTTATGAGAGAAAATTTCTTCAAAGAATTGAGGTTTATAAAAGTGTACAATCTTCCTTTCAAAATTATCATTGACTTGATTTGAAATCTGTTGCCTTATTATATTAGCTGCACTGCTTATACTAATTTTTTTTTCAGAATATTTTTTAACGACTAACTTTTTTGAATTTTTTGAAAGTTCCCTTTCTGCTTTTGTAATATATCGGATCATTCTCAGATAACTTTCTTTCGCGTCCTCAGCAAAAGTAAAGATACCATGATTTAATAATATCAATCCCTTAACACTTGTGTTTTGTTCAAATACTTCAGAGGCTTTTTTTGCTAATTCAAAACCTGGCATTATGTAAGGTACAATGCCCATCTCGTCTCCAAAAACTTTTTTGCAAAACTTTTTTGGATTTGGTTGATCAATCAAGGATAGGATTGCATTTGAATGAGAGTGGTCCACGAATTTGTGAGGTAAAAAAGCATGTAATAGAGTTTCTACTGAAGCATTAGGAAAAGAGGTATCAAGCATATATTTACGTTGATAATTAACCATTTGAAAATCGTCCAAGCTTTTTAATGTTCTCATCTTTAAAAGATTTTCCATTTCTAGAGCAGGAAATCCGTCTTCCTCAATATCGCCCATATCTTTTCCACTTCCTTTGACATAGATTACTCTTTCTACTTTTCCTAAAAGTGTTTTGATAGATGATTTCACAGAGGTATTTCCTCCACCATGAAGGACTACAGTTGGATCATTACCCAAAAGTTGAGTCGTATATATCCTTAATGCAAGATCTTTAGGTACCCCCTTTTTCGCAAACTTATTTATATATAGTTTTGCATCTCTATCGCTGTATTTGCTTTTCATGAGAAATCTCTTAGTTTTAATCTATTCTTTTTGATGATGATTGATCAAAGATATGAGCTTTTTCGATATCTATGGAGAGAGGGATAGTATCACCATTTTTAATTGAAGAACGCCCTCCTGATTGAACAACTCTGAATTCATTATCATCAAGCATCGCAATAATATGAGTCTCGGATCCAGTTGTTTCTACTAATACCACTTCTGCTTTTAAATTTGAGCTGGGATCAATATTTATATCTGTAGGTCGAATTCCATAAACTACATTCTGATTATTTGTAATATTTTGTTTAGAGTGTGAAAGTTCTTGATCTTTAAGTTTAATAGTTTTTTTCTCAGTAGCTGTTCCTTTTAATAAATTTATAGCTGGGGAGCCAATAAAATCTGCAACGAACAAATTATTTGGTTTTTCATATATTTCGTTGGGACTGGCAATTTGTTCAATTATTCCATTATTCATAATGACTATTTCATCTGCCATTGTCATAGCCTCAATTTGATCATGGGTAACATAAATTGTAGTAGCGTTTTGCTGATTATGTAATTTTCTAATTTCCAATCTCATATGTGCACGTAATTTAGCGTCAAGATTTGACAAAGGCTCATCAAATAAAAACACTTTAGGATCTCTTACTAAAGCTCTTCCCATAGCAACTCTTTGGCGCTGACCTCCAGATAGCTCCTTTGGGGTTCTTTTCAAGTACTCAGTTAAATTTAAAACTGATGCTGCCCATTCCACTTTATCTTTTATCTCTTGGGTCCCCATTTTTCTTATTTGAAGACTAAATGCTATATTATCGAATACATTCATTTGAGGATAAAGAGCGTAGTTTTGAAATACCATAGCAATATCGCGGTCTCTTGGGTGTATGTTATTAATAACACCTCCCTCTATGAAAATTTCTCCGCTAGATATGGACTCAAGTCCAGCAGTCATTCTCAAAAGAGTAGTTTTACCACATCCAGAAGGGCCTAGAAGAACTACAAATTTTTGATTACCTATATTAAGATTGATGTCTTTAAGAACTTCGACAGATCCGAAGTTTTTTTTGATGTTTTTATATTCTACTTCAGACATTTATTAGCTCTTCTAATTGATTGCTATCACCAGCTAAATCAAGAATGGTGTAACGATCTCTAATGAATCTTGCATATCTTAGTGCATCTTTGTAAAAAATACTATCAAGTTTAGCATCCTCTGGGGTTCGCAAGGCACCACATTTCCCCATGGCGTTCCATATGATGTTGTAGTCCAACATTTTCTCTCTTAATGGTTGAACAAACTCAATCCATTTTTTTTCAAAGAAATTATTAATGAGGTCTGTTTTTTTTTGGTCAAATAATTTTGGTTTCATATTTTTTTTTATATTAACTAACATTTGTTCTCCAAGTTTGTTAACTATTTCCTCCTCTGGAATTTTTGTAGGAGAAATTATTGGAGGTGTATCTTTATTTAAGATAGCGTTTTGAAATTTTGAAATACTAATTGTAGCAATTCCGACTTGTTCGCCATGAGAAGTGCCTGGGTGTAAATCTTTTGCAAACATATCAATATAATGGGAAATGCCGTGCTCTCCCATACTTCCCACATGTGTTGTTTGGGTAAATGAGGTACCCAAACCCATGATTGCAGATATTCTTGTAAGTAAAGCTAAAGAGTTAATATCGCCCTGAGCTATTGAAGAGGCATTTTGAATCATATCACCTTCATATAAAGCCAACAAAGAATATGGGGTTGATTGGTAATCTGTTTCTAAAAGTTTGTTGGACATCAACCAGTCAACTTGTGCTGTGGTTCTGCATATGACATCTGCAAAGGCAGCTGCGGTTAATCTTTTTGGGCAATTACTTAATACTTCCAAATCAAAAAAAACTCCCTGTGCATAATGGGCCACTAGGGATTTTTTAACTCCATTAAATGAGATTGAAGCTGTACCGGTTGTATAAGCATTCATTGGAGTTGTTGCAAAAACAGAGTAAGTTTTTTTTTCTAAAAATGTTGCATACTTGATGCTATCACTTACAGTTCCAGAACCTACCGCAATCATTCCATCATAATCTTTTATTTTTTCTCTTAGATGTTCTACGCCCTCAATACTTGAAGAGGGATTTTCCCATATATATTCATCTACATTAACTTTTCCTTTAATGTTTTTAAATATTCTTGAGCCCATAGCATTGTGAGTAAAAGGATCACTTACAATTAAAAGTCTCTGATCTGAATGGAGCGATTTAATTAAATCTTTTTCAAGCCCATCTAAAGTTTTTCTAATCTCAATTTTTTTTATGGGTATACCATATTTTTTTTGATCTTCGGGATTGGTCCACTCCCCCTTGATTAGTTCGTCGATTACGCCATTATAATTACTCATGATTTATATTTCTCTGTAAATTCAACAAGAGATTTGTTAATTGATTTATTAGAGTCATATACATTTTGATAAATACTAATTAGGTCCTCATATCTTGACCTATTTTCAGGGTTTGGTTGAATTAATCTTGTTTTTCCGCTCATTTTATTTGCAGACTCTTTTATACTTCCATACCACCCAGCACCATAAGCAGCGATCATAGCTGCACCTAAAGAAGAGGCTTCAACAGTATCTGCTATTAATACATTTTTTCCTGACGCATCAGCAAGCATTTGAACCCATGCAGGACTATTAGCGCCACCACCAATTGCTAAATATTCTTTTACGTGTATACCTGTCTCTTTTTCAATATTTTGAGTTCTAAAAACAGAGTCTAATGTCAATCCCTCTAAAATAGCTCTATACATGTGAAAGGGTGTATGGCTTATACTTAATCCAGCTACAATCCCTCTTGCATATGAGTCCCAATATGGATCCATTACTCCTCCAGTATAGGGTTGTAATATTAGACCCTCGCTTCCAATAGGTATTTTGTTAAGTTCTTTTTCCAGATTATTAAAAAAGTTTTTATCTTTCCTATCCCCTTGTATGAATTGATCTACAAACCAATTTACAAGGATAGCCCCTGACAGTAGGACATTTTCAAAAATATATCCCTCCCCATGTGCAGCTATTTCTGTCCTCCAATACTTAGAGATTTTATAATTCTGAGACCACACTCCTGATACAACAGCTGTGCCAAGATTAATATATGCACGATCAGACTTTGTACAATTTGTTCCTAAACCAGCTAATTGACCATCACCTCCAGCAGCGTATATAGACAAACCCTCCCTAAGTCCTGTTTCTTTTGATGCTTTTAATGAAACTTTGCCAATCAAGGATCCGGGTTTATAAGATTTAGGTAACTTTGTTTCATCAATTTCTAAATTTTTTAGAATTTCATCTGACCAACACTTATTGACAACATCAAACATTCCATGAGGATCTGAACTTATCCAACCTGTATTAAATTCACCTGATAAACGATAAACCAAAAAAGATTGAACATCTGCAAAACAATTTACTTGGTCAAATATTTTTCTCTCATTTTTTTTTAGCCAAAATATTCTATATAAACAAGGGCAAGGATCTTTTGGCCTTCCAGTAATCTCATGAATTCGATTACCGCCCATAATTTCATTTAATTCCTCTACCTCATCAACTGATCTTTTATCCATCCAAACTGTTGCCGGATAAATTTCTTTGCCGTTTCTATCTAATTTTGCGAGAGTTTCTCTCTGATTTGAAATTGCTAAAGCATCAACCTCATCCATATTGATTTTTTTACTTAATTCATTGCAAGAAACACAAAATGCGTTCCACCAATCTTCAACATTTTGTTCAAATTTTTCTAAGCTAGGATTATTAAGAGGAATATCACATCTTCCCTCTGCAATGTTTGATCCATCTTTATCCCAGGCTATAGCTTTAGTTGATTGTGTAGAACTATCTACACCAATAACAAGGTTGCCCATAATTAATAGTCTTGTTTTGTTGGAGTTACTACTATCTCTTGCATAATTACTTTTTGTGGCATTTCATATGCAAAGAGGATCATTTTGGCAACATAATCAGGGCTTATTCTTCCACCTATTCTCTCAATATTTTCTTTATATGCTGCTAGTGTATTTGGATCTGTAATGCCGTTTAAAACCTCGGCCTCAATGT
>CACKOX010000021.1 GCA_902601865.1 uncultured Alphaproteobacteria bacterium
TAATTATTTCCATGGAAAAGGATAGTGGTATTAAAATTAATAAAATTAAAGTTGATGGGGGAATGGTAAAAAACGAGCAGTTCCTTCAGTTTCTTTCCAATATATTATTATCAGAGTGTGATCGTCCTAAAATTACTGAGACTACATCATTGGGTGCAGCATATTTAGCTGGACTATCTGTAGGGATGCTTAAAAATACAAAAGAAATTTCAAAAAAATGGCAAAGTCAAAAATTATTTAAACCAAAACTTCATAAAAAAGAGGTTAAATATCTTTATCAAGGGTGGTTAAAAGCAGTTAATAAAATAATTGTAAAAAAGAATAGAAAATAAAATAAATTTTGATATTTATGTTATATGCGCATAAATATTGAAATTGGTGATATTGAAGCATTTATTGAATTAACAGAAACTAATTCATTTGCAAAAGCAGCTAATAATTTAAATTTGTCTCAACCCGCACTGTCAAGGAGAATTCAAAAACTTGAACATGAATTGGGTACGACATTGTTTGATAGAACCACAAGAAAGGTTCAACTCTCTTACTCTGGTAGAAATTTTTATGATCGAGCAAGAGGAATAATAGAAGCAGTCAAAACAGCTACAAAAACTCTTAATGAAAAATATAGTTTTCCATCAATAATAAAAATTGGGGTAGTCCATTCTGCTCTAAGAAATATTTTATTTTCTGCTTTAAAATCTTTCAAAGAAATTGAACCAAGATGTAAGGTTCAAATCATAGAAAGATCATCAAATAATGTTGTAGATAGTGTTTTGGGGGGAGAGTGTGATTTTGGTATAAATTTTACAGGTATTCAAGAACCGGGAATTAATTTTGAAAAATTATTCGTAGAGGATTATGTAGTGGCATTCCAGAAAGGAGATAAATTAGAAAGAAAAAGAAAGGTAAAATTATCTGAAATTAAAGATAGAAATTTTATATCTATATGGAAAGGCTCAGGGAGTAGAATTTATATTGAAAATGCTCTTGCACTTCAGAAAGAAGATATGGATTGGGCCTATGAAGTGAGACATATTCCTACTGCCTTAAATATGGTTGAACAGGGATTGGGCATAACATTAGCCCCTAAATTGGCTATTTCTAAGGACTATACCTCTTTATCTTTCAGACCACTGATCGATCCATCTGTAACAAGAACAATTGGTTTAATAAAAAGATCAGGAAGAGACCTTAGTTATGACTCTCAAAAATTATATGACTTACTAAAAGATAAGTTTAAAAGATAATTAATCAGTATTATGCATAAAAAAATATACTAATTAATGATATCAAATAATCATGTTGTCAGTTGATAGTTTTCAGACTCTAGATCAGTTCTCTCTTAATGGAAAGGAATATAACTTTTATAATTTATCCTTGTTAGAAAAGGAATTTCCAAAACTAAAAACTCTCCCTAAATCAAAAAAAATACTTATTGAAAATTTATTAAGATTAGAGGATGGCAAAGACGTTAATGTAAATCTAATTAGAAGTGTCCTAGAAAACCCTGAAAGAAAACATGAGGTTTTTTTTCTTCCATCTAGAGTTTTAATGCAAGATTTCACTGGGGTACCTGCAGTTGCTGACTTAGCAGCAATGCGAGATGCTGTATCAGAAAAAGGAAAGGACCCCTCCAAAGTAAATCCCGTGTCACAGGTAGATTTGGTAATAGATCATTCAGTAATGGTTGATTATTTTGCTAGTCCAAAGGCATTTCAAAAAAACGTTGATATGGAATTTGGTAGGAATATAGAGAGATATGAATTTTTAAAATGGGGGCAACAAGCTTTTAAAAACTTTCGGGTTATCCCTCCTGGTACAGGAATATGTCATCAAGTTAATTTAGAGTATTTAGCGGAAGTTGTATGGAGTTCAAAGCAGAATGAAAAAAATTATTTATATCCTGATACATTAGTGGGAACAGATAGTCATACGACTATGGTAAACGCACTAGGAGTGCTTGGTTGGGGAGTGGGTGGAATTGAAGCTGAAGCCGCTATGCTTGGTCAATCTGTATCTATGCTTTTACCGGAAGTGGTTGGTTTTGAGATAATAGGAAAGATGAGTGAAGGTGTTACAGCGACAGACCTGGTTCTTACAATTGTTCAAATGCTTCGAGAAAAAGGTGTGGTTGGAAAATTTGTTGAATTTTACGGTGATGGTTTAAAAAATTTATCTCTTGCTGATAGAGCTACTATTGCCAACATGGCTCCTGAGTACGGTGCAACCTGTGGGTTTTTTTCAGTTGATGAAGAGACCATTAAATATTTAAAGTTAACTTCTAGAAGCTCAGATCTGATAGATATTGTCGAAAAATATCATAAAATTCAAGGTTTATGGGCTGATGATACTTGTGATTACAACGACACCATTCGTTTGAATCTTGAAAAAGTTCAAGCTTCTTTAGCTGGACCTAAAAGACCTCAAGATAGAATTAATTTAGAGAGTGTGAATTTAAATTTTAAAGAATTTTCAAAGAACAAACCTGTTGAAAAGGAAGTAAAAAATCATAATTACAAAATGCAAGATGGAAATGTCGTTATTGCTGCTATTACTTCATGCACCAATACCTCAAACCCAGATGTTTTGGTTGCAGCAGGACTAGTTGCAAAAAAAGCTTGTGAACTAGGATTACAAGTAAAGCCTTGGGTCAAAACCTCATTGGCTCCTGGTTCAAAAGTTGTTACTGATTACTTGGATAAATCTGGCTTAAATAAATATTTAGATCAATTGGGTTTCCATTTAGTAGGTTACGGATGCACTACGTGTATCGGAAATTCAGGACCTCTTGATAAAGATATTGCAGAGTGTATTGCAAAAAATGATTTAACTGTAGCTTCTGTACTATCAGGGAATAGAAATTTTGAGGGAAGAGTTAATCCACATGTTAAAGCAAACTATCTTGCTTCACCCCCTCTAGTTGTTGCCTATGCATTAGTCGGATCTGTGTATACAAATTTAACAAAGGACTGCTTGGGTATTGACACAAAAGGCAATGAAGTTTTCTTGAAAGATATATGGCCAAGTAATAATGAAATTCGAGATGCAGTTGAAAAAAATGTCTCACCTGAAATGTTCAAAAAACAATACTCTAACGCTTTAGAAGGACCAAAAGAATGGCAAGGGATTGATACATCTATAGGGGACTTATTTAAATGGGACTCTTCTTCAACCTATGTGCAGCAACCCCCTTTTTTTACTGGTCAATCTGAAGATAAAGAAATTATACCAATTGAAAATGCTAGACCCTTGTTGCTTTTAGGGAATAGTGTTACTACAGACCACATCTCACCTGCAGGTGCTATTAAAGCAGAAAGTCCTGCGGGAAGCTATTTTATGGAGAGACAAATACGACAAAATGATTTTAATTCTTATGGCGCCAGAAGGGGTAATCATGAGGTAATGGTTAGAGGCACTTTTGCTAATATAAGAATTAAAAATCAGTTACTGTCAAATGTAGAAGGGGGGTACTCAATTCTAGAACCTGAAAAAAGGAAAATGAGTGTCTATGAAGTTGCCATGGAGTATGCAAAAAGATCTGAAAACGTTGTTGTTTTTGCAGGACAAGAATATGGAACTGGCTCCTCTAGGGATTGGGCAGCAAAAGGAACAAAACTATTAGGCATCAAGGCCGTCATAGCAGAAAGCTTTGAAAGAATACATCGATCAAATTTAGTTGGAATGGGAGTGCTTCCAATACAACTTAATAACCACAAACTCGATGATCTAGATATAAAATCTTCCGACCTTGTAGATATAAGACTAGATAATGAAATTAAACCTCTACAAGATTTAGAAGTGTCTATTAAAAGTGACGAGGGTGTTAAAGTTTTAGAATGCACTTTAAGAATTGATACCATCAACGAACTTCAATATTACAAAGCTGATGGTATATTAAATTTTGTTTTAAAAAATATTCTGAAAAATTAAATTATTTTTGGGTTTTCTAACAACTCTTTTAAGTTTACTAAGAAAGTCACTGCTTGCTTTCCATCAATAAGTCTATGGTCATAACTTAATGCTATATACATCATCGGCTTAATAACAATTTTCTTTTTTACCGAAATTGGTCTTTCTATAATTGAGTGCATACCTAATATGGCACTTTGTGGAGGATTAATTATTGGTGTACTCATCATTGAGCCATATATTCCTCCATTTGTAATTGAAAAAGTTCCACCTGATAAATCACTCATTGTTAGCTTATTCGAATTTGCCTTATTGGATAAATCAAAAATAGCTTTTTCAATTTCTGCATTGGATAAATTTTCAACATTTCTAATTATTGGAACAACCAGCCCTTTTTCTGATCCTATGGCTATTCCTATGTCAAAATAATTTTTATAAATAATTTTATTTTCATGAATTTCTGAATTAATTTCAGGTATTGCCTTTAAGACTTCGGTGCACGCTTTGACAAAAAAAGACATTATACCAAGTTTCACACCATATTTTTTTTGAAAGTGTGTTTGCTCTTTTTTTCTGAGAGCCATGATTGATGACATATCAACTTCATTGAATGTTGTGAGAATTGCAGCTGTGTTTTGAGCATCTTTTAATCTTCTTGCAATAGTCTGTCTGAGTTTAGACATAGGAATAATTTTTTCATTTGGTGACCCTTGTTCTTTGTCAAAGTTTGGAAGGTTGTCATCTTTATCAGCAATTTCCTTTGATTTTTCAACAATATTAGGCTTATCAACTGATGCAGCCTGCTCTTTAAATTCTTTAGTGTCCGGAGTTTGATTTATCTTAGTTTCGGTAATTTCTTCAGGCGTGATTTGATCAGATATTTCAGCAATTGATTGACCTACATTCACTGTGGCTCCAACGGGTGTAATTATTTTTGTCAATGTTCCAGAGGTTTGAGCAGGTATTTCAATCGTAATTTTTTCTGTCTCAATTTCAGCTAAATTATCTCCAGATTTAAAACTGTCACCTTCTTTAATTAACCAAGAGGTCAGTGTTCCCTCAATAATAGACTCGCCAAGCTCAGGTACTGTAATATTTTTCATTATTCTTTTGGTAAGTTTTTAAATTTCATAAAACTGACACCACTTCTTTCTTTTATAACACGTTTTAATGATGATTTAAGAGCTAATTCTTTAATTAGTAACTGATTAGTAATATGTCTTTTTGATATCCCTGTTGCTGGAGCTGCAGCGGCACGCCTTCCGACATAATGAACTTTTTTAGATAAATTATTTTTAACCAAAACATGTCTGATACGACTTTTAACAAAACTCCATGTTCCCATATTTTTTGGTTCTTCTTGAACCCATAAAATCTCACAATCCTTATGTTTTAATATGACATCCCCGATGGCGTCAAAAGGGAATGGATAAATTTGCTCAATACGCACAATTTTTACATCCTTAATTTTATTTTTTGTTCTGAAATCGTCTAACTCGTAAAATATTTTGCCTGTGCAAAATATTACTCTTTTAGGATTTTTTATTTCATCCTCTATAATACGATGAAATGATGAACGTCCAGTAAATTCATCAATAGAAGAAACATTATTTGGATGGCGAAGTGTAGATTTAGGGGTGAATACTATTAGAGGCTTTCTGAAATTTCTATGTATTTGTCTTCGTAGAGCATGAAAGTAGCTCGCAGGTGTAGTGCAATTTAATATCTGAACATTATCTTCAGCTGCCATTTGAAGAAATCTTTCAATTCTCGCACTAGAATGTTCTGGGCCCATGCCCTCATGACCGTGCGGTAAAAGTAAAACTAATCCGCTCATTTGCATCCATTTCCTCTCACTAGAGGTGATAAATTGATCAATTATAATTTGAGCTCCATTAGCAAAATCTCCAAATTGTGCCTCCCATAAAACGAGAGTGTTTGGATCAGCTAATGTGTATCCATATTCAAAACCTAAGACTCCTAATTCTGATAAAAAACTATCAATCACCTCAAATTCTTTTTGGCTTTTAGATATATGATTAAGAGGTATATAGCGCTCTTCGGTTTTTTGATCATAAAAAACAGAGTGTCTTTGGCTAAAGGTTCCTCTTCCTGAGTCCTGTCCAGCAAGTCGAACTCTGTAGCCCTCTTTTAATAGAGCGCCAAATGCCAAAGCTTCAGCAAAAGACCAGTCAATGCCTTTTCCTGAATTGATTGAGTTTAATCGAGATTTATTAAACTTTTCTAATTTTGGATGAAGGTTAAATCCTTTTGGGGTCTGAGAAATTTTTAAACCAATATCTTTTAAAGACTTTTCTGACTCTGCTGTTCTTCCTCTTCTCAGAGGGTCTTTTGGGGCACGACTTAATCCACTCCACTGTCCGCCCATCCAGGATTTAGTTTTTAGCTTATAATTTTTTGCTTTTTCAAATTTTTTTTCAAGATCCGACCATATTCGATCTTTGATAAAATCTACCTGTTTTGTATTAACTATTTCTTGATTAATAAGTTTGTCGGCATAGATACTGGCAACAGTTTTTTTCTTTTTAATGGTTTGATACATTAATGGCTGAGTAAATGAAGGTTCATCACCCTCGTTATGTCCATGTTTTCTGTAACAAAACATATCTACGAGTGTATCTTTTTTAAATGTATTTCTAAATTCTGTTGCGGCTCTTGATGCTAAAACCACTGCCTCTGGATCATCTCCGTTAACATGCAAAATAGGAGATTGAACAACTTTTCCTATTTCTGATGAATAAGGAGCTGATCTACTGTACTGAGGGCTTGTTGTAAATCCAATTTGATTGTTAATAATAAAATGAATTATTCCACCAATTCTGTATCCATTTAATTGAGACATTGTGAAAGTTTCAGCAACAATACCTTGTCCTGCTATTGCAGCGTCACCGTGAATTAATAGTCCTGAAACTTTTGAATTATTTTTATCTTGAATAATAGTCTGTTTAGCCCTTATTTTCCCAGCAACTACTGGATTTACTGCCTCTAAATGTGAGGGGTTTGCTGCCATACTCACATGAATTATGTTTCCTCCAAAACTTCTATCAGAGCTTGCACCTAGATGGTACTTAACATCTCCCGATCCTTGATCGCTAAGAGCATTTTCTCCGCCGTGAATAAACTCACTAAAAATTTGAACATGGGGTTTTTTTACAATATTTGCCAAAATGTTCAGTCTTCCTCTATGTGCACACGCAAAAGAAAAATCTTCAACGCCATATTCTGATGATCTTTTTAAGATCTGTTCAAGTGCTGGTATTGTTGACTCAGCTCCTTCAAGTCCAAATCTCTTTGTGCCTCTATACTTCGTATCTAAAAATTTTTCAAAATATTCGGCGTTAATTAATCTCTCCAATATCGTTCTCTTACCCTTAGGGGTTAAAAGCATATCTTTTTTTTCTTCAATTCTATCTTTTAACCATTTGTATTCCTCAGCAGATTGAATGTGTTTATATTCGATTGCTAAAGTTCCAGAATATATACTCTGAAGTTTTTCGAAAACTTCTCTTACAGTGGCCTTCTGAAAACCCAAATAACCAAATAAAAAAATTTTACGATCATAATCCTTTTCTTGAAAACCATAATACTCTGGGTCTAGGCCTGATGGACTATTCTTAATCATTAAACCTAAGGGGTCTAAGTCTGCAATAAGGTGACCAATTTCTCTGTAGGCTCTGATCATCATCACTAGTCTCATAGAGTCAGTGATTGCTTGATCAATTGAAGTTTGATTGAAGTCGTTATCCCTTGAGGTGTGTGACCAATCAATTTTTTGATAGTCTGCTAAAATAGAAATTTCTTCTGGCGCGAGAGTATTAAAAAAATCATGCCAACTTTTATCAACAAGATTAGGGTCTTTTATGTAATCTTTATAAATAGAAATAACTTGGGAAACATTATTGGTTGTGAGAAATGAATTATAAGATCTCATTGATAAGATAATGTATACGCTTATCTCATAAAAATGTCATTTTATTTTTAATTATAAAAGTTTGTCGACTGCTGATACTAATCCCTGAACGGATTTAACAGATTTTTTTAGCATTAGCTTTTCTTTAGAGGTAAGTTTTACCTCAATAATTTTTTCAATTCCTTTTTTCCCAATAATTGTAGGAACACCCATATACATATTGCTAAGACCATATTGACCATTAATAAAAGCAGCACAGGGTAATAGTTTTTTTTGATCAAACAAAAATGCCTCTGCCATCTGAATGGCCGAACTAGCAGGTGCGTAAAAAGCTGATCCTCTTTTAAGTAATTTCACAATTTCTCCTCCACCCATTCTTGTACGATTGACTATTTTCTCAATTTTTGAGTAGGGAAAATTTTTAAGTTTAAGGAAATCCATTAAGGGCACTCCTCCTATTGTTGTATTATTAATGAGAGGAACCATGTCATCTCCGTGTCCTCCCAATACGAATGTTTCAACGTCATTCACAGAAACGTTCAAAGCATCTGATAAAAAATATTTCATTCGAGAGGAGTCTAGTACTCCTGCCATTCCTACACACATATTTTTAGGAAGTTTGGAATATTTTTGGAGCACATATACCATTGCGTCTAAGGGGTTAGTAATACAAATAACAAATGCTTTTGGGGCATATTTTTTAATATCTAGGGCTATTTTTTTAATTATTTTTCCATTGGTCTCTAAAAGATCATCCCTGCTCATTCCAGGTTGACGAGGTATACCAGCAGTTATGATAATGACATCAGATCCTTTCATTTTGGAAAAGTCATTTGTTCCCTCTATTGATCCTGTAAAGCCTTCAACAGCAGAAGATTGGCTGAGATCTAAAGCTTTTCCTTGGGGCATACCGCTTACAACATCAATAAGTGTTACGTTTCCAAGTTTTTTTAAAGCTGCTAAATGTGCGAGAGTACCGCCAATATTTCCGGCCCCGATTAAAGAAATTTTATTCACTTATTATCCATTTTGGATATTTCATATTTTATTTCAGCTATTGCTTTAGCTGGGTTTAACCCTTTCGGACAAGAGTTGGTGCAATTCATGATAGAATGACATCTATATAGTTTAAGACTATCATCCAACTCATTCAACCTTTCTTTTTTCTCTTCATCTCTGCTATCTTTTATCCAGCGGTTTGCTTGAAGTAATACAGCAGGTCCTAAATATTCATCTTCATTCCACCAATAGCTTGGACAAGAGGTACTACAAGAAAAGCACATTACACATTCCCATTTACCATCTAGTTTATCTCTATCTTCGACTGACTGTATATTTTCTCTTTCATTATTTGGAGATTTTTTATTTAACCATGGCTTTATAGATTTAAATTGTTCAAAAGCTTTTTTCAAATCTACTACTAAGTCTTTTAAAACTTTCATATGAGGAAGAGGATAAATATTAATTTCATCAGAGCATTCCTCTATATGTTTCTGGCATGCAAGTGTGTTGACACCATCTATATTCATTGCACATGATCCACAAACACCTTCTCTGCATGATTTTCTGAAAGTTAAGCTTGGATCAACCTCAGCTTTAATTTTGTTTAATATATCCAAAACCATCGTCCCTGCTTTAGCTACATCAATTTCAAATCGATCTATTTGAGGTGGGCTCCCTTCTTCACCTGACCATCTGTAAACATTAACGATCCTGATATCATGGTTTTGTTGAGACTGCTCATCAATCAGATCTACATTGGAATATGATTTTCCTTTAACTGGAACTGAGTTTTTAGGAAGAGTGAGTTGAACCATTTAGTAAACCCTTACTTGTGGAGGTATAACAGAAATTTGATTGCTTAGTGTCGTCATTCTTACGGGCCTATGAGTAACCTTATAATCTGCAGTGTCTCCCCAAAAGAGAGTGTGTTTAAGCCAGTTTTCATCGTCTCTTTCTGGGAAGTCTTCTCTGGCATGAGCACCTCTACTTTCAGTTCTTTGTTCAGCTGAAACACCGACACTACCAGCGACCTGCATTAAATTATGAAGTTCTAGTGCTTCAACCAAGTCTGTATTAAAAACATCTGACTGATCTTTTACTTTAATATGTTTAAGATCTTGGAACATTGAAGCCAGTTCATCGTTACCTAATTTTAGAGTTTCAGACTCTCTATAAACACCAAATCTTTTCTGAACAGTTTTTTGCATCTTTTCTCTTAACTCTCCAACTGACACATCGCCTTTGTTATTTTTGATTGATTCAAGTCTTTCTATTATTAAATTTGTTTGTGACTGGGATGGCATCCTTAATGACTCGTTACTATCAATGACTTGTCCTGCTTGGATGGCTGCACCTCTTCCAAAAACAACAAGTTCTGCTAGAGCATTTGTTCCAAGTCTATTAGCTCCATGAACTGACGCGCATGCTGCCTCACCTATTGCCATTAATCCCTCACATACTTCTTCTGTATTAGAGTCATTAGGTTTCAAAACTTCTGCTTTGAAATTGGTTGGTACTCCTCCCATACAATAATGAACAGTTGGAATAACTGGAATTGGTTCCTTGGAAATATCTCTTCCACAAAATGCTTTAACTGACTCAGAGATACCAGGCAATCTTTTAGCAAGCATATCAGCATCAAGGTGCTCTAAATGAAGATTTATATAATCTTTATTGGGACCGCAGCCTCTACCAGCACTAATCTCCTTACTTATAAATCTTGAGATAACATCTCTAGCTGCAAGATCTTTGGCATTTGGTGCGTACTCAAGCATAAATCTTGTACCCTCATTATTTTTTAAAATACCCCCCTCACCTCTAGCTGCTTCTGATATTAAGACACCCACACCGTATATTCCAGTGGGATGAAACTGAATAAACTCCATATCAGACAAAGGAAGTCCTGCCCTAAGAGCTATTCCTGCACCATCACCAGTACAAATATGAGCGCTTGTGGAGGATTGAAATATTCTTCCATAGCCACCAGTAGCTAAAATTGTCATTTTTGCAATAAAACGGTGTAATGAACCATCTTCAATATTGATTGCTAAGAGCCCACAAATTGAGTCGTTATCATCTTTTAGTAAATCAATGGCAAAGTATTCATTATAAAAATCAACGTTATTTTTAAGGCTTTGCTGATATAAGGTGTGAAGTAATGCATGTCCTGTTCTATCAGCTGCAGCACAAGCTCGACTTGCAGGTTCACCTTTACCATTTTTTGTCATGTGTCCACCAAAAGGTCTTTGATATATCTTACCATCCTCAGTTCTTGAAAATGGCATGCCGTAATGCTCCAACTCAACAATGGAGTCTACTGCATTTGCACATAAATATTCGATACTGTCTTGGTCACCAAGCCAGTCAGAGCCTTTAACAGTATCAAACATATGCCATTGCCAACTATCATCGCCCATGTTAGCAAGTGCGGCGCCTATACCACCTTGAGCTGCCACAGTATGGCTTCTTGTAGGATAAACTTTTGAGACACAGGCGGTCTTAAGGCCTTGCTCAGAGCATCCCAGAGCGGCTCTTAAGCCAGCACCTCCTGCACCTAGAACAACGACGTCTAATTTATGATCAGTGAAATTCATGTTAAAAAAATAATACCGGTAAAAAAATTAAAAATGAAACACTAATGACACAATCTGTCAAAAAGGAATAAAATTTCATTTGCTTAAACTTAAAATAATCTTCATAAACTTTACCCAATTGAATTCTAATATGGAACATTGATATAACAAAAAAAATTGACAACAAAATCTTATTGGACGTATTTGATAATAACATATTTAAAGATTTTGAGTCAGATAGAGAGTTTATAAAAAATAATATGAACCAATAACTAATAGGAATTAATGCAAGATACATAATTCTTTCAATTTTCCATTTTTGTGAGGCTTTCATCAGAATATCATCCATGTAAATGTTAATGTCATTAAAAAATTTAATACTAATATAATGTATGTAGTTAAATAAACATTTTTAATTTCCATTCCAATTGCAAAAGACCATAGAAAATATTTAAAACCATTCAATAAATGATGGTTAAAAATAAAAAACCAAAAGATAAAGATCAACTTTACTGGTAAAAAGTTGATGAACATTGTTAATAGAACATTGAGCTGAGGAAGTATATTTGCACTACCTAACCAAATTGCAAAAAAAGGAATTGAAAATGCAAATGCTATAACGCCTATTCTGCTAGTAATAGAAAATATCATAGTTAAAAAAGGCCTATAAATCTGTAAATGTGGTGATAATGGAGCCATAGAGGGGAAATATATTCAAAAAAATCTTATAGTAAAAAGCTATTATTTTATTAATTCATGCATTATATCAATTAATCAAATTGTGGAAAAAATGTTGATCAAATTCTTAATTTGATAAATTTCAAGCCTGTAAATCTAAATAAATTGACTATTATTCAATTTGGTCGATCAAAAAAACGTTATGTTTTGAAGGTGCCGAATCTCACCCCGCATGAGAAAAAGCTTTATTATTATATAAAGTAGGCACCTCGACCTGTAATTAAGTTACTTTAATATGTCATTTCTCCATATATAATTCTCGGCTATGCCCTTTTTGATCAAACTAGCAAAGATCATGGATACCATTAATAAAGCTGTGGGGTATCTATGTGGATTATTTGCAGTCCTTATGGTTTTGGTTGTTTTTACGGTAGTGGTCCTTAGATACGGCTTTGGTATCAGCTTTATATGGATGCAAGAAAGCTATGTGTGGTTACATGCATTTATATTCATGTTGGGAGCTGGTTTTACTTACCTCTCAAACGAACATGTAAGAATAGATGTGTTTTACAGGGATGCCTCAAAGAAGTACAAAAGCATTGTGGACATTTTGGGAAACATAATTCTTGTTTTCCCATTTCTATATATAATTTGGAAATACAGTTTTACTTTTGTAACAAGATCTATTCAAATAAATGAAATATCAAGAGAAGTGGGAGGGTTGCCTGCATTATACATACTGAAGAGTGCAATTTTATTTTTCTGTATATTTTTATTTATTCAATCCATTTCAAATATTATCAAGTCAATAAATAATATTTCAGAGCGAAATGACACCTGAAGTTTTAGCAATTATAATGTTTCTTAGCACCTTGGTGTTGCTTCTCTTTGGCTTTCCTGTTGCCTTCACTCTAGCTGGCTCTGCACTAATATTCGCTTTTATTGGTGATGCTCAAGAAATATTTAATTTTAGAATGCTTGGTTTTTTTCCTCAAAGAATTTTTGGGACAATGACAAACGAGGCTTTAGTCGCAGTTCCTTTATTTATTTTTATGGGAATAATGTTAGAGAAAACAAAAATAGCTGGAGAATTACTACAATCGATCGGTGAGTTATTTGGATCTATTAAGGGAGGCTTAGGTATTGGGGTAGTCTTAGTTGGTATGATGCTTGCAGCATCTACCGGTATTGTAGGAGCAACAGTAGTCACTATGGGCACACTTTCATTACCTGCTATGATCAAGGCTGGTTACGATCAAAAAATAGCTACAGGTACTATCTGCGCTGCTGGAACCTTGGGCCAAATAATTCCACCTTCGATAGTTTTAATTTTACTTGCCTCCATACTACAAGGTGCAAATGAAGAGGCAGCTATGATGACCGGTAGCTTAGTTCCCGAACCTGTCACAGCAATAGATTTATTTGCAGGGGCATTAATGCCTGGTTTGATGTTGGTGGGGATGTTTGTTGTATTGATATATTTTTATGCAAGAATTAATCCTAATAGTTGTCCGCCCGTTAAGACTGAAAGAACTAGAAGTGAAATTTATACTAATGCTATTACCTCAATTCTCCCTCCTCTAATATTAATACTTCTGGTTTTAGGATCTATTTTAATGGGTATAGCGACTCCAACTGAGTCTGCATCAGTTGGTGCAGTAGGTGCAGCTGTAATTGCAGCATTAAAGGGTCAATTAAATTATAAGAATGTCAGAGATGTATCTCTTAGCACTGTTAAATTAAGTTCTTTTGTATTTGTGATACTCATCGGTGCCTCAATGTTCTCTCTAGTTTTTAGAGGCTTCAATGGTGATGAAATGATTGAGCATTTCTTAGGAACACTTCCTGGAGGTTTATATGGAGCATTATTTATTGTAATGGCTGCAATCTTTGTCCTAGGTTTTTTTTTAGATTATATTGAAATTATTTTTGTAATAGTTCCCTTAGTTGGACCTGTTTTAATTGCCAATGGTGCTGATCCTTTATGGCTAGGAATTTTAATATCCTTAAATCTACAAACTAGTTTTATGACTCCACCATTTGGTTTTTCACTTTTCTTTCTAAGGGGAGTGGCTCCAAAAGAAATAGAAACCCAAAATATGTATAAGGGCGTTATGCCTTTTATAGCAGTTCAAATAGTTGCTTTATTTATAGTTGGTTTTTTTCCAGAAATAGCTACCTGGTTACCGGATAAATTGTTTTAATAATTGAGACGGAGGGGCTTTGTCGCCCCTCCAAATTGAATTGCTTATACGGAGTCTGGAAATTTGAAAGGTAAATTTCTAATTCTAGCAAATTCTGATTCACCTTTTGTAGACCAATCCATAATATTTTTTCTAAATGATAAAATATGATTACAGATGGCTTTAGTTTGAGAGTCAATTGATCCTCTCTCTTCCATTACCTCACCCGCTGCATTACCAAGAGCGATAAGTAATTCATCAGGGAAAGTCTTAAGTTGAACTCCATGTTCATTAAGTAACTTACCTAAAGCTGGACCATTTAAGGCTTGAAAACGACTAAATACATCAACATTAAATGCTTTGGCCATTTCCATCATGAGTGCTTGAGTATCTGCATCAAGTCCTTCCCACTCCTTTAAGTCAATAGAAAGATCAAGAAGAGTTGAAGGCTCGTGCCAACCAGGTCCATAATAGAACTTAGCTGCTTGATGCATTCCAAGACCTAAATCTGCAACAGGACAAATCCATTCTGCTGCATCAATCGCACCAGAGGCTAATGAAGTAAGGATATCAGGACCACCCATCAAAACAGCTGTTGCTCCTAATTTTCCAATTGTTCTTCCACCAAGACCAGGCATACGCATTTTTAAACCTTTATAATCGTCAGCTGTGTTCATCTCTTTATTGAACCAGCCCCCCATTTGGTTACCAGTATTACCCATTGGCAAAAATTTTACACCGAGCTCATTATAAATTTTATCAGCAGCTTCAATTCCACCACCATAATAGCACCAAGCATTTTGTTCCATGGCATTCATACCAAAAGGCCCAGTAGCAACAAATTCAATTGCATCTGATACATTAGTCCAATAATAAGGCGCACCATAAGCCATTTGTGCAGTACCTTCTCTTACAGCGTCGAAAGACTGCAGACCAGGAACGAGTTCACCAGGGTAGTAAACTTTCATTTTTAGTTTATCAGAGTATTTATTTATATTATCTGCGTATGCAGCGATGGCTTGCCCTAAAAGACCAGCCTTACCAAATGCACAGCAAACAATCCATTCCTTATGCCCTCCTGATATCGCAGGTGCTGGCAAAGAAGAAACTGCGGCAGCACCAAGTGCTGCAGCACCGGCGCCTTTAAGGAAATTTCTTCTCTTAATGGACTTATTTTTAATTATTTTTTTTGCCATTCTAATTATTCCTCCTAGATAAAAATAATAATTATTTTTTATTTGTTATTATTATACCAATAATGACCGATAAAATACCAGCGTAATGATAGATTTCCAAAGTTTCGCGAAAGACTAAAAATGCAAGAATACCGCCAAATATTGGCATTAAATGTAAAAATGGACCTGATTTATTTGGACCAATTAGTGCAACACCAGTATTCCAACACATATATGAAATAATGCTTGGAAAAATACCCGTGTACCCAATCACTAATAATGTTTTTTGATCAATACTTATAAAGTTATCTTGAATAAAGATATCGTATAAGTAGACGGGAAACAAAAGTATCACTGTAAAAACAAACGATAAATACAAAAAACTAAAGCCGGATACACCTGTCTCATTTTTTTTTAAAAATATCGAATAGAGTGCCCAAGATATTACAGCTAATAATATAAATAAATCTCCAAAATAGAATTCGGAGTCAAAAATATTTTGAAAGCTACCTTTTGTAATAACATAACAAACTCCAATTAAGGAAATGAAAATACCTATCATCTGAAAAATATTTGTCTGAGCTTTATAAAGTAATTTATTTAATAAAATTATAAGCATTGGAGTTGTAGAAATAATAAGAAGAGAATTTATTACAGTGGTCGCTGTTAATCCTAGGTATACTAGTGTATTAAAAAGAGTAGGGCCTGTTAAAATAATTAAAAAAATCATTCCAGGTTGTTTTTTTAGGAGAGGTAATTCTTTAACGGCTTTTTGAAGACAAAAAGGAGTTAGAATTAGAAAAGCTATAACCCAACGATAAAATGCTAAAGACAAAGGTGAGACAATATTTTCAAGTGAAGAGAACCTCCCTATTACAAAGTTTCCAGACCAAAAGAGTGATGCAAAGCACAAAAATATTGCTGCTTTTAAAGATGTACTCACAAGAAATAAGTTTTAAATTTTTTCAATAGCAATTGCTAAGCCTTGTCCACCGCCTATACACATACTCGCGACACCAATTTTTTGTTTTGTTCGTCTTAATTGATGAGCCAAGGTTGTGACTATTCTCGCGCCAGAACATCCAATTGGGTGACCTAGTGCAATAGCTCCCCCAGCGATATTTAATTTATTTGGATCTATTTTTAATGATCTTTGTACTGCAACTGAGGTTGCAGCAAATGCCTCATTAATCTCAACGAGATCAAAATAACCAATATTAACCCCCATTTTCTTCATTAATTTCTGTATGGCTGTAATAGGAGTGACTCCCATATAATCAGGGTTACCGGCTGATGAAGCCCAAGATAAAATTTTTGCTATAGGTTTAATTTTATTAGAATTTATATAATTCTCAGAAGCTAAGGCTATAAAACTGGCTCCATCATTTAGTGAAGAGGCATTTCCAGCTGTAACTGTTCCAGACCTTTTAAAGACAGCTTTAAGTTGACCCAGTTTTACAAGAGTAGTTTCTTTGCGAACCTCATCTTTATAAGGCGATTTAATCAATTCATTTTTAAAATAATTATTTTTAATAGCCTTATATGTTTTAAGGTATGACTGAAAAGCAAATTGATCTTGGTCTTGTCTGGTGACAGTATATCTTCTTGAAACATTTTCTGCAGTTATGCCCATATGCTCTTTTGAAAAGGCATCTGTTAATCCATCGTTCACTAGGCTGTCAATAAAAACATTATTCCCTAATTTTTTTTCACCTGTCCTGCTTAAATAAGTATGACGTGCTCTAGACATACTCTCCTGACCACCTACAATTAATAGTTCAGACTCACCTGAATAAATTTTAGATGATCCGTCCATGGTAGCTCTCATGCCACTACCACAAACTTGATTTACAACATAAGCAAAAGATGTCTGTTGCATCCCAGAATTTAAAGCAACTTGCCTTGCTGTATTCATACCCAGACCGCTTGTTAGGACCTGTCCCAAGACTAGCCCTTCTATTTCTTTAGTATTAATTTTTTTATTTCTTGCAAATAAATCCTTAAGACAAGAAACTCCTAAATCTACTGACTCAGTTTTTTTGTAGTTTCCAAGATATGCTCCTATGGGTGTTCTGACTGCATCAATTATAAAAACATCATTCATTAATATTTATTATCCTATATTCATTTACTGACTCAGGATTTGCCAATGATCCTAGATTTTGAACTTTATCATTATTGATGATTTTTTTGACAAGTATTTCAGAGTTTTTTCCACTTTTTGTTCTCGGAATGTCTTTCACCACAAATACCTTCCATGGAACATGTCTTGGACTAAGAGATGCCTTGAGGTGTTTTTTTAATACCGATCTAAAATCAATTTTGATTTTTGAGTTAGATAATTTCAAAAAAAGAACAATTTTTTCGTCATTTTCAATCATATATCCTGTCGCCAAACAATCCTCAATCCAATGAAATTTTTGCAAGCTATTATAGATTTCTCCCGTCCCTATTCTTACACCTCCTGGGTTTAATGTAGCATCTGACCTTCCAAATATTACATAACCTCCATTATTTGTTTTTTTTACATAATCTCCGTGAGCCCATATATTTGGAAATTTTTCGAAATAAGCAGATTTATATTTTCTATTAAGTTTATCATTCCAAAAGTAAATAGGCTTAGATGGAAAGGGGGTCTTACAAACTAACTCACCAGTTTTTTTTGTCGGTTTGCCCTTTTCATTATAAACATCAATGTTCATACCAAGACCTGGTCCTTGAATTTCACCGGAATATACAGGTAGGGTTGGTATACCTAACATAAAACATGAGACAATATCAGTGCCACCACTCACTGAGTGTATGAATGATTGAGAATTTAAATTTTTATTTATAAATTTAAAAGTATCTGGACTTAAAGGAGAGCCAGTAGATATAAAACAGCTAATTTTTTTTAAAACATTTTTTTTATTGGATTTGTATTTGTTCTGGATAGTTTCATAAATCTTTGCACCAGCACCTAACATTGTAGATTTAGTATCTTTTGTCATACTAATAACTCGATTAGTATTTGGGTAAAATGGAGATCCATCATAAAGAACAATTGTAGATCCTAATAATAAGTTTGAAACAGTCCAGTTCCACATCATCCAACCACATGTTGTTAAAAAAAGCATCTTATCTTTTGATTTAACGTTGGTATGTAGTGCTAATTCTTTTAAGTGCTGAAGAAGTGAGCCACCGTGACCGTGTGTAATACATTTGGGAAGCCCCGTAGTTCCGCTAGAAAATAAAACATAAAGAGGATGGTTGAAATCAAATAAAACATGTTGACTTATTTTTTTATATTTTATTTGAGTGATGATTTTTTTAAATTGAGAGGTGTTCTTGTTAGAGGGATAACTAGTTTTTAAAATTCTTGGATTATTTAATTTTTGTTTTAATAATCTTAAATTTTTTGAATAATTAAATTTTTTGCCATTATAAAAATAATGATCAGCGATAATTAATAGTTTAGGTTTTAATTGCGAAAACCTATCAATCACAGCTTGTGTTCCAAAATCAGCTGAACAAGAAGACCAAACTGCACCTAATTTAGCGGCTGATAAAAAACTAATTATTGTGTCAGGTATATTAGGAAGATATCCAACCACTACATCACCTTTTTTAATGCCTAAGCCTTGAAAGAAGTTGCTCAAAGCATTGACTCTTATGTTCAAATCACCATAGGTGATTACTTCTTTGTATTTATTTTCTCCAATAAATTCAATTGCTGTATCTGAAGAATTATTTTTTGAAATTAAATCATAGTAGTTAAGATTACTGTTATTAAAAAAAGTAGAATTCCAAAAGTAATTTTTTTTATTATAAGCTTTAAATGATTTTTTCTTCTCTAGATGAATATTAAAATATTCGACTATAGACTCCCAAAAATTTTCTGGATTATCATTGCTCCATTGCCAAAGTTTATTATAGCTTGAAAATTTTTTAAAAAATTTTTTCTCTAAGTATATTTGAAATTTATAAAGATTTGTTGATTTAATAAATTTATTAGTTGGCTCAAATAATTTATCCATCTTTATTTTTCATTAAGCTATGAAGCTCGCTAGGCATCTTACTAGGTACTCCTTGGGAATTAACACAAACTATCAAAATTTTTGATCTAAAAATTATATTATTTTGTTTAAAGATATTTTGTTCAAGTTCAAATGAAGCATTTTTAAGAACCAGAACTCTACTTTGAACATTTAATGTATCCTCAAGACTACAAGATTCAATATAATCACATTCAATTTTTTTAACTAAAAAAAGTCGATCATAGTCTTTATGTAATGTGGTAAGTGTGAAACCTAATTCATTAATCATTTCAGTACGAGCTCTCTCAATAAATTTCAAATAATTTGCATAATACACTACTCCACCAGAGTCTGTGTCTTCATAATATATTTTAAAAGTGTATTGGAACATTAAGTTGTTAGACCTAAATACAATATATAAGTAATTATAATTATAACTATGCCAAAGATTAAATATCTATATTCATTCATTTAATTAACAATCTAGGAAATTATTAGGATATCTTCTCTCTCTTAAAATAATAAATCATTTTGTGTTTTGACGAGACGTCTGATTTATCTTTGATGACGTTCACTAACTCCCAACCTTCTTTTCCACCTTTATTGAGCCAATCATTTTCTGACTCTAATTCTTCATCATTTAGGTATTGTGTGTAGATTCTATACTCCCACTTTAAATGTTCTTTTTTATCAAATACTGGGTTAATCATTTCTTTGTACTCTTATGCATTTAAATTGTAGAAAAACCAGGCTGCAGAGAAACACCATAGTGTTAGAAATATTTTACCTAATTTATCTGCTTTTTTGAAATGTGACTTCATTTCATTCAATTGGCCATCATTTTGCTGATCTTTATTATAGGAAAAATCCTTTAATTTTTTTTGATAGAAAAATTTATATATATTTATTGCACAAGTCCATCCAGTTAGAATATAGAAAATAGAACTAGATAAAGCAGCCATTATTATATTTTAAAGGAAATAAAAATTAATAAAATCAATAATTGGTTCCGTAGTGTAACGGATAGCACAAATGACTTCGGATTATCTGACCATCTCTCTTGCGTCTCTATCTTCCTTTATTTTAGCAGATTATTCCTAAATGTGAATCGTACTTTTACTTAATAGGGTGTCCCATATTTGTCCCATAAAACTAAGATATGTTTTTTCTATTTTAAGATTCATACAGAATCTTTTAAATATTTTTTAAACACATACTCATAAAAGTTTTTCAACATACTTGTATGATTCTTAAATGATTCAAAAACTATAAAATAAAAAGGGGGCATACCCCCATATGCATGCTACTTTTGATGTTGGGGGTTTGTATATATCAGCTCCCGCTAAAATCTCAAAATAACTTTGTAAAGTACTTTACAAACTATATTTATTTAAAATATTTTCTAAATTTTTCTCCAGAAATAATGTGTGTTATTATTAAGAGAGGAAGAAAGACAATAAGTAAAACATACTCGCCAATTTCTGCACCATGAGCAGACCAAACTAATAAATTACTAATAAATAGTATTTTTAAAAATATATCTAAAAACTTTATAGGATAGAATTTAGAGTATTCAAGGAATAGAAACCTAACTGCAAAATAAACAAATGTAAGACAAACAGCAGTTCTTACCCCTAGCAGTCGATAATAGGGTATTTCCCCTGACTCCGATATTCTAATAGGAAAAACAATTGTTGTTCCAAATACTTGAAGTATAGGAACTATCAAAGCCCATAAAGCTAGAAATCCAATAA
>CACKOX010000022.1 GCA_902601865.1 uncultured Alphaproteobacteria bacterium
TCGATGAATACATTCCTAAAGATGGGAATGCCACTCTTAATATCCAAAATAAATTAAATGAAGACCTGATCACTTTTTTAGGCTTTGTCTCCCAAAATGATTTATTAATAAGACTCGATATTTTTAATGAATTTGAAAAACAACTCTTTAAAAGAGAAAATAGAGGCCCTTTTTCACTTCCGATGGACTTGTCTAATCTTTTAGGAATTAAAAAAGATAAATTAATTAGTATTTTAAAAAGCAGGTCTTTTAATATTCAAGATATAGCAGAAAACGACTTAGTTATCTCAAAAAAAATTAAGGCTAATAAAACAATGGAGTTAAAAAAAAATAACACTAAAAAAGTATTGAAAAAACCTTCAAAAAAAGTAAAAAAATCTACACCAAAAAAATTATTTAATAACCCTTTTGATCAATTAAAAAATATAAATGCTAAGTAAATTCTTCCAATCCTTTAATGAAAAAGAGGATAAAAATGAGGATCATTCCTTTGAGTCAGATCTATATAACCTAATTTATGAAATTATCATTGCAGATCATGAAATTTCAGAACAAGAAATTAATTTGGCCTCTGAGTTAGTTGAGTATTATTTTAAAATTCCAACTCTAAACAATAAAGAGCAATTTAATAAACTTGCTGATCAACAACATTTTAACACCGACTTATCACAGTTTTCTTATAGGCTTAAAACATCTTTAAGTTATGAACAAAGAATGGATGTGATTTTAATTTGTTGGCAAGTATTAATGGTTGATGGTAAAGAAGACCAGTTAGAGGTTTCCACTGCTAGAAAAATATCAACCTTGCTTGGTCTAGAAGATAAGGATTTTATATTAATCCGAAATAGAGTAAAAGACAGTCTATGACCTACCTAGTTAATGATAAGTGTATTAAATGTAAATACATGGATTGTGTTGAAGTCTGTCCCGTAGATTGTTTTTATGAAGGTGAAAATATGCTTGTTATTAACCCTGATGAGTGTATCGACTGCGGTGTATGTGAGCCCGAGTGCCCAGCTGAAGCGATTATCCCAGATGACTTAGATGACGGTACAAAATGGTTAGATGTAAATGAAAAATATTCACAAGTTTGGCCTAATATAACTACAAAAAAAGATGCCCCTGCTGATGCAAAACAGTGGGAAGGGGTAGAAAATAAATTTGAAAATCATTTTAGTGAAAAAGGAGCCGATTAATGCCAGTCAAAAAAAAAGCAACAACAAAAAAAGTAACAAAAAAAACTTCAAAAGTTAAAACTAAAAAAAAAGTTGAAGTCAAAAAAAAGACACCTGCCAAAAAAAAACAACCTATAAAAAAAATACCTAAGAAAAAAGTAGTAAAAAAAGTAGTAAAGAAAGTAGTTAAAAAAATTGTTACCCCAAAAGCTCCTAAGATTAAAAAAGTAATTGTTCCACAAGAATTTAAAGCAGGAGAGAATATTGTTTACCCTACCCACGGTGTAGGAAGAATTCTTACTATAGAAAAGTTCCAATACGATTTAGTGGAGGAGCAATTATATGTAATTCAGTTTTTTCAAGACAAGTTAACAATTAGAGTCCCCTTTGCTAAAGCAAAATTAATTGGTTTAAGAAATATTACTAGTAAACCCTCTATGACTAGAACGCTTTCTGTTTTAAAACAAAAACCTAAAATTAAAAAGGCGATGTGGAGTAGAAGGGCTCAAGAGTACGATCAAAAGATAAATTCTGGCGACATAAAACTTCTCTCAGAGGTAGTTCGTGATTTATTTCGAAAAGATGATCAAACTGAGCAGTCTTATAGTGAGCGTCAGATGTTTCAGGTAGCTTTTGAGAGGTATACAAGAGAATTTGCTATATCTTCGAGTTTAAAGTTCGAGGAAGCATCAACAAAAATATTAGAAATTTTAAATAAAAGATAAATTAATTAGTTTCTTCGTCAGTTTTATCAGTTGGAATATCAATACTGATGTCCTCTGCTAGGTTTTCAGTTTCTTCAGTTTGAGTTTCAGTCTCTTCTGTCTCTTCGATTAAGTCTTTTAGTTCATCATTTTCTTTGGTTGTTTTAGTAGGTGCTGCAACAGTAATTCCTGCTTTTCTTCCCCTTTTAGGTTTTGCTATATTTACCGCCTCTATTGATTTACCGCACTCTGGACAATTTATTACATCCTGATAAAAATCGTAATACTTTACGCTACCACAAGGGCATGTTCTTTTGTGACCTAAATCGATTTGCTCTTCTTGCATTGTGGGCAGATTTATACATTATTATTGTAATTTATACAAATTTTTATTATGTTATCGCTCTAATATGGCAGTTCCAAAAAGAAAAACCACACCCTCAAAAAGGAATATGAGACGCTCTCATCATAGAGCGGGCACACAGCTTTTTGCAGAAGACAAAAAATCAGGCGAATTGAGAAGACCCCATCATATCGATCTCAGTACTGGCATGTACAGAGGTAAGCAAATTATTATTAAAAAAACCAAAAAAGAAAAAGATGCTGAGGGTCAAGCACCAGTAAACACAGAAGAAACTACAAAAACTATTGAAGCACCAGCTTCTAAATAACTAATCTCTAATTAATTTATATATTGAATTTTCCGAGAAGCTCTGTTGATAAAGCTTTTTTTTTAATTCGTCGGTTTCTAGCTTTGAAAGCTTTTTTCTTGCTATAAATCTTTTTAAAATATCTAATTCTAAGTCTGGATTTTCATAGACTTTCTTTGAGACATATTCATCAATTAAGCTTTGTTCAAATCCTTTTTGATAGAGTTTATTTTTTATTTTTTTGATAGAAAATAAGGATTGCTCATAATAATGAAATACTGTTTCAATAAAGTGCCTCTCATTTATAATCTTCAATTCATCTAATTTTTCTATGATATTTTCAATTAGTTCTTGTTTAGAGATATTTTCTGGAAAATTAACCTTTTGATAAGTTTTTTTATTTCTGAGTTTTTTTTCTAGTATTTCAGAAATTTTTTTTTTAGTAGCTGGATATTTACCCAAATATTTTAGCGCCTCATTATATAGGTACTCTTCAGCTTTTTTTTTCATAGTTTATATTTTAAGAATTATTATTATGAAGTACATAAACAAAGGCGCTTGTAGCTCAGTAGGATAGAGCACCAGATTCCTAATCTGGGGGTCGCAGGTTCGATTCCTGCCAAGCGCGCCAAAGAAAAATGATATTAATTTTTTTCGTGTAAGAAATCTAAAAGTCTGTCTAAATATTTCTCATCAACATTATAAGCTTTTTTGTAATGCTCTATACAATACGGTTTTGTTGGAATATTTTGACATCCACAGTAGTGAAATCCCTCTTCAAGTGGATCACCAATTGGCCATTGACAAGATTTAAAGTTACCGGTGCCAACAATACTCTTTTTAAAACTAAATTTTTCCCGTCTTCGAACAGGCTCTTTTCTTACCGTACTTTGGGAAGATGAATTACTGGTTTCCCTATACATGGTTACAGAAGAAAATTGTTGATTTTGAGCTGATTTTTTTCTGGAGTTTTGACGTCTCTCTAGGCCCAGTCTAAAAGCCTTACCAATAACGGCATTTTTAGTAAATCCAAGCTGCACACCAATCTGGCTTGTAGCAACCCCTTCATTCCAAAGCTTTTTAAGATCTTCTACTTTCTGGTTATTCCAAGACATTTTTTATATACCTACTCTATTTAGTTCCTTATATGGGTAGTTTTATACTATATATAGTAGTAGTAATCTAGCCTAAAATGATTAAAAAAATGTGAATAAATATGAAATCTCTTAAAAATCTCAATTTCGAAAAAATCCAAAATGTTGGGATCAGAGTCGATTTTAATGTGCCCATTAATAAACATTTTAAGATAACTGACAAAACAAGATTAGACAGGGCAAAGGACACGATCAATTTTATTAAAAATAAACAATGCAACATTCTTCTTCTATCGCATTTTGGAAGACCAAAAGAAAACTTCGATGAAAAGTACTCTTTCACAAAACTTATTGATCAGTTTCAGGAAATCTTAAAATTAAAATTAAATTTTATAAGCTATGAAAATTTTTTAGAAAACGGTCTTGATCAATTCAATTATAATAGGCCTACCACAACTCTTTTAGAGAATATAAGATTTTTCGAAGGTGAAATAAAAAATGATTTAAGTTTTAGTAAATCAATTACTGACAATCTAGATCTATATGTTAATGAAGCATTTTCTGCTTCCCATAGGCTTCACTCATCAGTAAACCAAATGGCTAAAAATATTTTATCTACACCTGGTTTTAATTTTGAAAAAGAAATTAATGCTATTAATGATATCAAAAAATCTCAAAAGAAAAAATTAGCCATAATTGGAGGTTCAAAAATCTCTACTAAAATAAACACACTTTTGTCTTTAACGACTTCTTGCTCAGATATTTTTATAGGAGGAGCAATGGCTAATAATTTTCTAAAATATAATAAGTTTAATGTTAGCTCTTCTTTAATTGAAGAGGGTGCTGAACGAATGATTGAAATGATTTATAGCTCTGCAAAACAAAAAGGCTGTGAAATCCATCTCCCAGTTGATGTAATGCTCGATTCAGATCAAAGTGTATTAGTCAATGAACTTGACAAAAACACTGAATTTAAAATTTTAGATATAGCCGACTCTTCTCATATTGTTTTAGAAAATCTTGTTAAAAAAAGTGATATTATTTTGTGGAACGGCCCCATGGGAATGATTGAAGACCACAAATTTTCGAAGGGATCTATTAATCTATCTCACCTTCTTGCTAAAGCTCAAGCTGATGTTGTTATTGGTGGAGGAGATACAATCTTAGCCATCAATATGGCAAAAGAAAAATTTGAAGACTTTTATTTTGTCTCAACTGCCGGGGGTGCTTTTCTTGAGGCACTAGAGGATAAAGAACTTTTGGGAATTGAAGCTCTTAAGGCTGATTTATAAAATGTTTTTTTAGAAACGGAATTTGAATTATAGTAAAGACAATTGTAATTCCCATAATACCAAAGACTTTAAAGTTAACCCAAACATCGGTTGTTTGAGTTCGCCAAACGATTTCATTTAAAACAGCTAGAAGTACAAAAAAGCTGGACCACATTTTGTTCATTAGCCCCCACCCCTCATCAGTTAATTTTAAAGAAGAATTCAATAATAATTTTAAAACAGGTTTATTAATAATTGTACTTCCAATTAAAACGATAGCAAAAAGTGCGTTTATGATTGTGGGTTTCATTTTAAAAAATATTTCATTTTTAAGAAAAATACTCAGGCCACCAAATACAACTAAGATAACTGTACTTACTAACATCATTGTAGAAATTTTTCTTTCTTTGAAATAGATAGCTATGAGAGAAATAAATGTAGCCACTATTACAGCTGCTATACTTAAATAGAGATCTTTATCTGATTTATAGTAAACAGCAAAAAAAACAATTAAGGGAAAAAATTCAAATAGCTGCTTCATATTATATGAGTCTATCTAAATATTCTTCAAATTGAAACTCTCTTAAGTCGCTCATTCCTTCACCGTACCCTTCAAATACAACAGGTATTTCAAAATCATTTATTATCGTTAGAAGAGCTCCATATTTAGCATTAGAGTCGACCTTATTTAAAATAATTCCATCTAATGTTATATATTCGCGAAACCCCTCAATAATATGCTTGGATGCAAGTCCGGTATTAGCATCCAAAGTCAAAAAAGTTTGAATTAAATTAAATTGATCAGATTTCTTTGAAATTATATTTGAAATCTTTTTTAGTTCTGCCATTAAATTTTTATTGTTGTGTTGTCTTCCAGATGTATCAATTATCACAACATCATTTTCTTTCATTTTATCAATACCTTGGAAAATGACAGCTGATGGGTCCTCCATATTATTACCCTTATGTATGGGTACTTCAAATTTTTTGGTAAAATGCTCGAGTTGATCTATAGCTGCTGCTCTGAATGTATCTGCTGCAATAACAGCAGGATTTAAGCCGTTTTTTTGAAATAGATTTATAAATTTACCGATGAATGTTGTTTTTCCTGACCCGTTATTACCTGCAATTATATATAAGCTCTTGCTTTGAGGAGAAAAACCGCCAAATTTTTTTTCTGCAAATTTTGTTAGTAGCTCTTTTTTAATAACTTTTTTAACATCTTCTTCATTTGATGTATTGTCTTTAATTTTTGAAATTATTAATTCAGCAAATTTTGGCTCAACACCATTTTCAAATAAAAGATCTTCTGTTTCATCAACATTTAATTTTTTTTGAAAAATTTTTTTTAAAAAAAACATTAAACTCTTACAATTTCACCAACTGGTACGCCAACTAACGGAACTTTATGTTTGATATAGTTTTGATCATATCCAACAGCTAATCCTAAATTTAATTCCTCAATAAGAACCTCTCTTGGTAAGGAAAGTTTAGATTTTACTTTTTTTAAAATTAACTCACCTAGTTCTCTTAAATTTTTTGCTCTTTTCTTAATAATTAATTTAGAAACCTGAGGCATTCTTGATGCAGGGGTATTATTTTTGGGAGAAAAAGGAAATATATGAAGGTGAGATATTTCATTTTCTTTCAGTAGTCTGTATGTATTATCAAACATTTCATCTGTCTCTGTAGGAAATCCAGCGATTATATCTGCACCAAATGAAACATCTTCTCTAATTTTTTTACAATGCTCAACAAATTCAAATACATCTTTTGAGTTATGTCTTCTTTTCATTCTTTTAAGTATCATGTCATCACCAGATTGAATACTGAGGTGAAGATGAGGCATCACTCTTTGATCCTTCAATACTTCATCAAATTGCTCATCAATCTCTACACAGTCTATTGAAGATAGACGTAGACGTTGTAATTTAGTTTTATCTAAAATATCTAAAATTAAATTGCTCATGCTATATCGGTGCTCAAAATCACTCCCATAGTCAGATATATCAACTCCTGTCAAAACTATTTCTTTGACTCCGTTCTCGACAACTCTTTCAACTTCGTCAATTAAGTAAAAAGGATCAAAGCTCCTATTATTACCTCTTCCAAAAGGAATAATACAAAACGTACATCTATGATTACAACCTTGTTGAATTACAAGGCTTTCTCTGAAGCTAAGATTGTTTGTATCTAAAGATGGGCGGATGTCTTGAGGTGAATCAAAGATGTCCTCTTTAAAATCAATTTGTGGCTCTTCATTAGACAAAGATATCCAGGTTTCTGATTTTAGCTTACTGATATTATCAATAACTTTATCAACTTCAGTCATTGATAAATATTTATCAGGTGATATTTGAGCGGCGCACCCTGTCATTACAATTTTTTTATCAGGATATTCTTTTTTAATTCTTCTAATAGTTTGTCTTACTTGTCTTTCAGTTTCATTTGTAACCGCACATGAATTTATAACAATTATATTTTCATTATTATTAGCTAATAATTCCTCAATTTTTTTTCCTTCAAAATTATTTAGCCGACATCCAAAATTTACTACCCTAGACATTTATATATTAATGGTTGATTTATAAACTAATTCAGCTGGACCTTGAAGATATACCATCTTATCTTGAATTTCTGTTTTTAACTTTGATTGTTCTGTAATTACAACAATTTTAGAAGATACAATATCGTTATAGTTTAAAACAAATGCTGTTGCACACGTTCCTGAACCACAGGCAAGCGTATGCCCGCCACCCCTCTCCCAAAATAATACTTTGATTTTAGATTTATTGAGTACCTGAACAAAAGTAATATTTGCCTGATCAGGGAAAATTTTATTTTTTACAAGCAAAGGTCCTAGATGATTTAATTTAATCGATACTAAATTTTTTACTAACACCACACAATGGGGATTGCCAATATTTGCTGTCATTATTTTTACTAATCCAGGTATTTTAATACCTTTAATATTAATACCTTGGGTGTCCATTTTTTTTGATAAAGGTATTTTCTGCCAATCTAAGGTTACTTCTCCAACATTGATTTTGTATTCTTTTTCAGCTTTTTTACCATGATGGATAAATTTATGACTTTTGATAATTACGTTTTTAATTTTCTTTTCTTCAACTAAAAATTTATAGACACAACGTAGTCCATTTCCACAATTTTTTCCAAGTGAGCCATCTGAATTAAAAAAAGCAACTTGATGGTACGCTCCAACTTTTTTCAATAAAATCAATTGATCACAGCCTATGCCAAATCGTCTGTCACATAGTTTTTTAATAATTTTTTTTGATTTTCTAATTAAATCAACGTTTTTATCTATTATTACAAAGTCATTTCCTGCCCCATGAGCTTTCATAAAAGGTATTTTCATAGACCCGCTATAGTGATATAAAAACTTCACTTAATAAAGGAAAAATTAGTCGGCCGATGAGTATCATTCGCCGATTTTTTTTATTTTTTAGATGCTAGAAAATATAACAAATAAAATAACTGGAATTTTTCAAGGCCTCTCAAATAAAGGGGCTATTACTGAAAAAGATTTAGAGTTAACTTTGCGTGAGGTGAGAGTAGCTCTATTAGAAGCAGATGTTTCTCTAAGAGTCTCTAAAGATTTAATTAAAAAAATTCAAGACAAAGCGCTTGGCCAAAAGGTAATTGAAAATGTTCAGCCAGGACAACAAATTATTAAAATTGTTAGTGATGAGCTTACAGAAATTCTTGGCACACAAAGCAGTGAACTAAATTTTAAAAACAAACCCTCAATCTTTTTAATGTGTGGTTTGCAGGGTGCAGGTAAAACAACATCGATTGCAAAGCTTGCCCATTACTGTCAAAATTCTCTCAACAAATCTGTAGCACTAGTATCAACAGACTTAAGAAGACCCGCAGCGATTGAACAACTACGTATTTTATCTCAGAAAAATAATATTCAATTTATTGAACCAGTTAACCAAAACATAAAAGATATTGTCAATAATGCTATGGAACAAAGTAACAAGCTTTTATCAGATATTCTTATAATCGATACCTCTGGTCGTATCAGTACAGACGAGGAATTACTTTTAGAACTAAAAACTATTCACGATATCGCAAAACCACAAGAAAACTTACTTGTATTAGATTCTATGATGGGTCAGCAAGCTTTAAGTGTTGTAGAGTCTTTTAACTCCACAGCCCCTCTTACAGGATTTATCTTAACAAGACTGGATGCAGACCCAAGAGGAGGAGTTGCGCTCTCAGCAAAATATCAAACAGGTTTGCCTATTCGTTTCTTTGGATCTGGTGAAAACATTGAAGATTTTGAAGTTTTCCACCCAGAACGAATTGCTTCAAGAATACTTGGCATGGGAGACGTTGTATCGCTAGTTGAAAAGGCACAGAAAGACTTTGATGAAAAAGAAATGGAAAGTCTGCAGTCCCAGATGTTGAGTGGGAAATTTAATATGAATGATCTTTTGAAACAATTTTCACAAATGAAAAAAATGGGAGGTATGTCTGGACTGATGTCACATATGCCAGGTGTAAGCAAAATTAAAAATATGATGGAAAGTGGAGATTTTGACGAAAAAGTTATTGATCATCAAATAGCAATTATTTGTTCAATGACTAAAGATGAAAGAGTTGACCCCGATTTACTAAAAGCTTCAAGAAAAAGAAGAATAGCAACTGGGTCTGGAAGACAAGTACATGAAGTCAATAGGCTTCTCAAACAATTTGAGCAAACTAAAAAACTTATGAAACAAGCTCAAAAACCAGGTTTTGCAAATAAAATTAAAAGTTTATTAGGCGGAAACCAAATGCCAACGATTGATTAAATATAGAAGGGAGAGATCATGGCGACTAAAATAAGACTAGCAAGAGGGGGTTCAAAGAAAAGACCTTTTTACAGAATAGTGGTGGCTGATGAAAGAGCACCTAGAGATGGTAATTTCATTGAAAAAATAGGTAACTTTAATCCAATGGTGCCGAAGGACCACAAAGAAAGAGTTATGCTAAGCAAAGAAAGAGCTGAGCACTGGTTAAAAGTAGGAGCATTACCAACAGAAAGAGTACAAAAAATTCTCTTTGAATTAGGCATGATGGAAGCCCCAAAAATAACTGAGAAGACGAAAAAACATTTACCAAAGGCAAAAGCTCAGGAAAGAGTTAAGTCTAAAGAGGAAGCTGCATTAAAAGCAGCTGAGGATGCAAAAGCTGCTGAAGAAGCGGCAAAAGTAGAAGCAGAAAAACCTGCTGAAGAGACATCCCCTGCAGATGAGCAACCTCCTGTTGAAGAAGCTGCAACTGAAAAACCAGCTGAACAAGAGGTAAAATCAGAAGAAACACCAGAGCCTGAGGAGAAGAAAGAAGAAGCCCCTGTAGTGGAGGAACCTAAAGCAGAGGAGGTTTCAGCCGAGGCTACTAAAGACAAAACTGACGATAATAAAGGGGAACCTAAAGAATAATTTTCTTGTGACTTCTTTTAACAAAAATTTCATACAAGTTGGCGTAATTGGCAGACCCAAAGGAACTAAGGGTCTGCTAAGGTTTCACAGTTTTTTAAATGATGATCGTGATGTAAATCAGTTTAAAGAATTTTATTTGGACGACGAAAAAATTATTGAATTAAAACTCGTCTCTTTTGATAAAAAAAGCCCACTTATAACAATCAATGAGATAAACAATAGGACGGATATTGAAAAGTTTGTTAATGAAAAAATTTTTTTAAAAAAAGAACAATTATCACCTGTAAAATGTAATGAATATTACTTTCATGATTTAGAAGGATTAGATGTAATGGACAATAAAGACCAGAAAGTAGGCGAAGTATCTTCAGTCGTGAATTTTGGAGCAGGAGACTTACTGGAAATATATTTTACGAAGAGCATGAAAAAAGAATTTTTTAGATTCACTGAACAAAACTTTCCTTTGGTAAACATCAAAGAAAAAAAAATAATAATTAAAAATTAATGATCACATTTAATATCCTCACTTTATTCCCAGATGCTTTCCCTGGTATTTTACAACATGGTTTGCTAGGCAAGGCTCTTTTAAAAAATCATTTTAAAATCAATACTATCAACATAAGAGACTATAGTGATCTGTCTGCTAACTCTGTAGATGATAAACCATTTAGCGGTGGCGCAGGGATGATTTTAAGACCAGATATAATTTCAAAAGCTATTGAGGCAAACTTTAATAAAGACGAGCTAGATACCCTTACAAAGATTTGTTTTTCTGCCAAAGGCAAAAATTTTACTCAAAACGATTTAATTCAAAATAAGTCAAATCAAAATTTTATTTTATTAAATGGTAGATATGAGGGAATAGACCAAAGAGTGATTGACTATTATGAATTTCAAGAGATCTCAGTAAGTGATGTCATTTTAAATGGAGGGGAAGTGGCATCGTTATTGTTTATTGAGGCATTTATGAGATTACAACCTGGTGTCTTAGGTAACAAAGATACTCACTCTAATGAGTCTTTTCAAAATGAACTAGTTGAACACGATCAATTTACAAGACCAAACCCATGGGTAACTCCTGACCATACAGACATAGAAGTCCCAGCTGTTCTTTTAAGTGGTAATCATGCGGATATAGATTTATGGAAACACCAGAATTCTATGGAAAATACTGAAAAAAATAGGCCAGATTTATTTAAAAAGTATTTAAAAAAAAACAAAAATGAGTAGAATATGGCGCTCTAATACCACCCACAAATTAGTATTGGATGGAGCACACAATGAATGAAATAATTAAAAATTACGAACAATCACAAATACAGCAAATTTTAAAAAGCTCAAAAGTTTCAGATTTCGCACCCGGTGACACAGTAAAAGTTAATGTAAAAATTAAAGAGGGAAACAAAGAAAGAGTCCAGGCATTCCAAGGCGTATGTATCGGTAAAAAAAATAATGGCCTTAACTCATCTTTCACTGTTAGAAAAATTTCTAGTGGTGAGGGCGTAGAAAGAGTTTTTCCACTTTACAGTAACGTTATTGACTCAATTGAACGTATCAAAGTTGGAGATGTTAGAAGAGCAAAATTATATTACCTCAGAGGCCTATCTGGTAAAAAAGCAAGAATAGCTGAGAGAACAGATGGTCGAGCATATGATGATAAACAATATGTATCCTCAATAGAAGACGTTAAAGAAGTTACAGAGGAACAAATTGAAGAAAAAAAATCTGAAGCTCCCGTAACTGAAGAGGCACCTGTAGATGCTGCTAAAGAAACCAAAACAGAGGCAGCATCTCTTCAAGAAGACTCTAAAGCTAAAGAGGAGCCAAAAGAAGAGATACCTGCTGAAAAAAAAGCAGAAGAGGCTGAAACTAAAAGCTAAGTTAAGTAGTATCTTGAGCAACCAAGGCCCAAAAACACTTTTTGATAAAATTTGGTCTGAGCATCTCGTCGGTCAAAGAGAAGATGGAACAAGTCTTTTATATATTGATCGTCATTTAGTCCATGAAGTGACCAGTCCCCAAGCCTTTGAAGGATTAAAAATCTCTAATCGTCCAGTACATCGACCAGAAGCGACCATAGCTGTTGCAGACCATAATGTTCCTACAATAAATAGACAAAATATTGAGGATCCACAAAGCAAAATACAAGTTGAAACTTTAGCAAAAAATACCAAAGAACATGGAATTCAATATTTTGATTTAATGGATCAGAGACAGGGCATTGTTCATATAATTGGGCCAGAGCAAGGGATTACCCAACCAGGAATGACAATAGTCTGTGGGGATAGCCACACCTCTACCCATGGAGCATTTGGGGCACTCGCTTTTGGTATTGGCACAAGTGAGGTAGAACACGTATTAGCTACACAAACAATAGTTCAAAACCCCGCTAAAAATATGAGAATATCAGTAAATGGCGACCTTCCTTTTGGCGTCAATTCGAAGGATTTAATCCTATATATAATTGGAAAGATTGGAACAGCTGGTGGAACTGGACATGTAATCGAGTATGCCGGATCCTCTATTATGGGACTTTCTATGGAGGGAAGAATGACCATATGTAATATGAGTATTGAAGCCGGTGCACGAGCTGGTTTAATTAGCCCTGATCAAACAACTTTCAACTATATTAAAGGAAGGCCTTATGCACCTGGTGCTGATCATTGGGATCAAGCAGTGGAATATTGGTCATCTCTCCCATCAGATAATGATGCTAACTATGATCATGAAATTATTATTGATAGCTCCGAGATCGACCCAATGGTGACTTGGGGCACTAGTCCTGAAGATGTTGTATCTGTAAAAGGATTGGTACCAAACCCAAGTAGCGCTCAAACAGAAAATAAAAAGAAAAGTATTGAGAGATCCCTTGAATACATGGGTCTTAAACCTGGAACAAAAATAACAGACATAAAATTAGATAAAATATTTATTGGTTCTTGCACCAATGGTCGAATTGAAGATCTAAGAAAAGTTGCTTCTATTGTTAAGGATAAAAAAATCGCTTCACATGTTCAAGCTATGATAGTCCCAGGATCAGGTTTGGTTAAAAAACAAGCAGAAGAAGAGGGAATAGATATAATTTTAAAAGATGCTGGTTTTGAATGGAGAGAGGCTGGATGCTCTATGTGTCTTGGCATGAATCCTGATCAATTAAAACCTGGCGAAAGATGTGCCTCAACTTCTAATAGAAATTTTGAAGGTCGGCAAGGTCGAGGTGGAAGAACTCATTTAATGAGCCCAGAACTTGCGGCAGCCTCTGCTATTACTGGGAACATTTCAGATATAAGAGATTTCACTTAAGATGGATAAGTTTAATTCTTTAAAAGGGATCGCAGCCCCTTTACCAATCGTAAATATTGATACAGATATGATCATCCCAAAGCAATTTCTTAAGACTATAAAAAGAACTGGCCTTGGAGTTAGTTTATTTTATGAGATGAGATATGATAATGATGGAAATCTAATTAAGGATTTCGTATTAAACACATCACCTTTTGATCAATCCAAAATATTAGTAGCAGGAGATAATTTTGGATGTGGCTCTAGTCGAGAACACGCCCCTTGGTCTCTTAAAGACTTTGGAATTAAGTGTGTAATTTCAACAAGTTTTGCTGATATTTTTTATAATAATTGCTTTCAAAATGGAATTTTGCCGATTGTTGTCAGTCCTGACCAACTTGATCAATTAATGATGGCAGCTACAAATCAAATAGAGTTCAACATCGATCTCCCAGAGCAAACTGTTAAAGCTGGCAATCATTCAATTAATTTTGAAATTGAAGAATATAGAAAAGATAGACTTTTGCAGGGATTAGATGACATAGGAATTACTCTTGGATACCAAGACAAAATTAGCGCATATGAAGAAGACAAAAAAAATAAAAAACCTTGGTTATTTAAGGACAATTAAATGAGCTCTAAAATTTTAGTTTTACCTGGTGACGGGATAGGCGTGGAAGTTGCAGATCAAACAATCCGAGTTATTGAAAAATTAAACGAACAAGGTCTTGATGCTATTTATGAAAAAGATTTAGTTGGAGGGGCCTCTTATGATGTCAACGGTGAACCTTTAACAGAGGCTGTCTTAGAGAAAGCAAAAAACTCTGATGCTATCTTATTGGGAGCAGTTGGTGGATCTAAGTGGGATAATGTAGAAAGATCAAAGAGACCTGAAGCCGGACTATTAGGTTTGAGGAAAGAGTTAGAACTTTTCGCAAATTTGAGACCTGCCCTTGTTTTTGATGCACTTGTTGATGCTTCCACTTTAAAAAATGATGTAGTTAATAATTTAGATATAATGATAGTAAGAGAATTAACTGGGGGTGTATATTTCGGTCAACCTCGAGGAATTGAGGATACATCAAATGGTAAAAAAGCGATCGACACGCAAGTTTACCATGACTATGAAATTGATAGAATTGCCAGAGTCGCCTTTGATTTAGCTAGTAAAAGAAATAATAAAGTTACTTCTGTTGAAAAGGCTAATGTTATGGAAACAGGTGTTCTTTGGAGAGAGGTTGTTAAAGAGACTCATAAAGATTTTTCTGATATTACCCTAGAAAATATGTTAGCTGATAACTGTGCCATGCAGTTAGTTAGAAACCCAAAACAATTTGATGTAATAGTTACAGATAACCTTTTTGGTGATCTTCTTAGTGACTGTGCTGCCATGTTAACTGGGTCATTGGGAATGTTACCATCAGCATCATTAGGTGCAGAAAAAAATGGAAAAAGGCATGGTCTTTTCGAACCTGTTCATGGAAGTGCTCCAGATATTGCTGGCCAAGATAAAGCAAATCCTATTGCTACTATTTTAAGTTTATCAATGATGTTGAAATATAACCTTAATAAACCTGAATTATCGAATAAAGTAGAAAATGCTGTTCAACAAATCCTCTCTGAGGGTTATAGAACAGGAGATATTTACACAGATGAAAACCAAACACTTGTTTCTTGCTCTAAAATGGGTGATTTAATTATAGAAAGAATTTAACTTGGCTTCTTCAAAAAAACCTAAAATTGCTGTTGTCGGAGCGACTGGAAATGTTGGAAGAGAGGTCTTAGATATAATCGATGAAAAAGAAATTCAATACTCTGATTTAATCGCTTTAGCTTCATCCCGCTCTAAAGGAAGTACAATAGATTATGGAGAAAATAAGTCTGTAGTAGTAGCTGATTTAGCTGAATATGATTTTTCAGATACTGACATAGCTATTTTTTCTCCTGGAGCAAAAGTATCTAGTGAGTTTGCTCCTAAGGCTGCTAAACAAGGATGTATAGTCATAGATAATACCTCGCACTTTCGAACAGACCCAGATGTCCCATTAGTGGTTGCTGAAGTCAATCCAGAGGCATTAAAAGATTTTAGAAAAAAAAATATTATTGCTAATCCAAATTGCTCAACCATGGGGATGCTAGTTGCAATTAAACCTTTACATGATCAATTTAATGTAAAAAGAATTGTTGTTTCAACTTACCAATCAGTTTCAGGCGCTGGCAAGGAAGCTGCTGATGAATTATTTAATCAAACAAAATCAATTTATGCTAATGAAGCAGTCGTTAAAGAGAAATTTACTAAACAAATTGCTTTTAATGTTATCCCGCACATTGATGTTTTTTTAGAAGATGGACAAACTAAAGAAGAGTGGAAAATGTTCAATGAAACAAAAAAAATACTTGATCAAAACATTGAATTAACAGCAACCTGTGTTCGTGTTCCAGTTTTTGTTTCTCATTCTTTAGCAGTAAATGTTGAATTTAATAAACCGTATGATGAGGACCAAGTAAGGGAGATTTTTAAAAAATCATCAGGTTTAAAAATGATTGATTATCGCGCTGATGAAGGATATGTAACCCCTATTGAGTCTGCAGGCTTAGATCCAGTTTATATCAGTAGAATTCGAAGAGATCCTACTATTCCAAATGGTTTAAACTTCTGGTGTGTCTCTGATAATTTAAGAAAAGGCGCTGCTTTAAATACCGTACAAATTGCAGAAATACTAATTAAAGATTATTTAAGTTCTTAGCTCTAAATTTTCTTCTCTCTATTTTTGCATAAGGTTTGTTTTCAAGTAAGATACTATAGATATCATTTGTAACATTTTCTAAAATCTCCCTAGTTGTATTTTTTTTGGAGATATAGTGTGCATACAAAGCCGTAGACTGATCGCCCGCTCCATGAAATCGTTCTTTAAAATTTATATAAGGTGTTTCAATTATAAAAATATCTTTTTTGTTACATAATATATTTATTAATTTTTTATTTTTTGGCACGCTCCTAATTAATACTTGGCTATTAAATCTCTTAGTGAAAGATTTAAGGTCAGCTATAATTTCCCCTAGGTTATAATTATTTACATCTTTATTATTTAAGTAAGACCACTCAAAGAAATTTGCTGAGATATATTTGACTTTTGTCATTATTCTCTTAAAAAATTTAGCAACATCTTTTTCTACATAAAGGCCTACTCCAATATCTCCCATGACAGGATCTAATATAACTCTTTTTTGTATTTTAATTATTTTACTGATTAATTTTGAAACTTTAAAATTGGGTGTGTAGCCGACTATAGTCAAATCATTTAAACTTAATTTATATGTTTGTTTCACCTTATTAAAAATTATCCATGGATTTAAATTATTATCACTAATTTGAATTGTACTTTTAACACCTTTATGAGAGGTTAAAATCACAGTGGGTATTTCAAAAAATTTGTAACCTTTATTGCTTAAAATTGAGCGAGCTGCATGATTTCCAACTTTGTCATTTAAGACTGTCGACTGAACACTGACTATATTCTTCATGTTTTATCTTGTTATTTCTTCAATGGTTGTCATTAGATCAACAATAATATAAAAAATACGCATTAAGAATTTTAATTAAAGGAAATAAATATGACTTTTGAATTACCTAGTTTACCTTATGCAAGTGATGCTTTAGCTCCATATATGTCATCAGAAACTCTTGATTTTCATCATGGCAAACATCATCAAACATATGTAACAAATTTAAATAATCTTGTGAAAGATACTGATATGCAAAATTCTTCTCTTGAAGAAATAGTTGTAAAATCAAGTAAAGATCCATCTATGGCAGGAATTTTTAATAATGCAGGCCAACATTGGAATCACATTTTATTTTGGCAATGCATGAAACCTAATGGCGGTGGCTCAATGCCATCCGAATTAGAAAGTAGAATTACATCTGACTTAGGTGGGATTGACCAATTCAAAGAGGCATTTATCCAAGCTGGAATTACACAATTTGGTTCTGGATGGGCTTGGCTTGCTATTGATAATAGCAAATTGGTTGTCACCAAATCACCTAATGCTTCTAACCCCTTGGTTGACGGGATGAAGCCAATCCTAGGCTGTGATGTATGGGAACACTCTTATTATATAGATTACAGAAACAAACGACCTGATTACTTAAAAGCTTTCTTAGATAGTATGGTAAACTGGGAATTTGTTGCTTCCCAATTAGATTAAATTTAAGGGCTGCTTGTAAAAAGCAGCCCAAATTTTATTTATGCTGATAAAAGTTTTGAATTAGTATTAACTTTTATTCTCCTTGGTTTTTGGTGTTCGGGTATCTCTCTTTCGAGATTTATACTTAACAGGCCATTTTTTAAATCAGCTTCTATAACTTTTACAGTATCAGCTAATTCAAATTTTCTTTCAAAATTTCTGTTGGCAATTCCTCGATAAAGGTATTCTGATTTATTATCAGTTTTATCATCACCCATTTCTCCTTTAACAGTTAATAAATTTCCCTCTTGGGATATATCAATTTGGTCGTCACCAAATCCAGCCACTGCCATAGTTATTTGGTAAATATTTTTGTCATGTTTGACAATATTGTATGGTGGATAGGAAGACCCTTTATTATTTGTAGAAAAAACAGTATCAAAAAGTCTATCAAACTCATCGAAACCAACTGATGATCTCCATAGGGGAGATAAGTCAAATGTAGTCATAATTAACCTCCTTAAGCGTTAATTGTTAATTGCAGTTTTTTAAAACCTGCGTTGATTAAGAAATTCCTAATGGCAATTTCTCTTATTATTTATTTGGTATTTCAAATTAGAATTTCAAGATATTTAAATAGACTATTTATTCATTTTTTTTGATGATAAGTTCTTTAAATGTATTCAATTGTTGCTGAGAAGCCTGGAGATATAAGCGTTCTTCAAAAAAAAAGTATTGATTTCTCTGAGCCTAAGTCAAATGAAGTATTGATCAAAAATAGAGCAATTGGAGTCAATTTTATTGACATTTACTTCAGGGCAGGATTATACCCTTGGCCAGTAGACACAGATCTTGTTCTTGGCTCTGAGGGTGCAGGGGAGGTAGAGGCCGTAGGCCCAGATGTTAAGAATTTTAAAATAGGCGATCGTGTAGCATACGCTCAGCCAAACAATGCTTATTCAACTCATAGAATAATATCCGAAGACCTTGTAGTTTCCATACCTGATGGCATATCTTATGATCAAGCTGCTGCTTCAATTCTAAAAGGATTAACTGTTAAATATCTTCTTTGTGACAGCTTTAATTTGCAAAGCGATCATGAGGTCTTATTTCATGCTGCAGCAGGAGGTGTGGGATTAATTGCAGGACAATGGATAAAAGAAATTGGTGCAAAATCAATTGGTACTGCAGGTAATTCTGAAAAATGTATGTTGGCAAAGCAAAGAGGATTTGACGAAGTTATAAACTATTCTGAAAGAAACTTCTTAGAGGAAGTACTAGAAATTACAAATAATAAAGGCCTTGATGTGGTTTATGATAGCGTAGGTAAAGATACTATGTTTAATTCATTTAAATGTCTAAAAAAGCATGGGATGTTAGTTAGTTTTGGCCAATCATCAGGCCCCTATAAAGATATACAAATGACTGATTTGGCTTTCGGATCTTTTTATTTAACTAGACCAACACTTTTTCATTTTTATGCAAACAGAAACTGGCTTGAAAACGCAAGTCAGAAATTATTTGAAATGATAGATAAAGATAAAATTAAATTAGATAAAATTACAAAATATGATCTTGATAATGTAGCTGATGCTCACACGGATATGGAAAATAGAAAGACTTCGGGC
>CACKOX010000023.1 GCA_902601865.1 uncultured Alphaproteobacteria bacterium
AGATTATTTCAATTTTATCTGTATTTGTATTTCTGGGAAGTTTTGTGTTTTTTATGTTTCTTGTAAATAATGGAAACTTTGGTTCAAATATAAAAGTATTTTAAATTTATTTGTAACACAATTCAGAAAAAAGATTATTTAATTAATTTTGGCGGCAAATATTTGAGTCACTAGACAATTCTAATCTTTTTATATAATTTTTTCTTATGTCTAGTATTCATAGTTTAATGAAATATTTAACTCCATATGAATTAGATCATATAAAATTTTTAGCTCATAACGATCAGATCCCCTATGGCGCGATCAATACTCAGTATAGAATTGATAAAAATGACGTAAAAAATCTGATGAGATTTATGTTAAATGATAATGACTATTTGAATTGGAAAAAAATTTATAATAAAAATTCTCAGCAACACTAGCTGAGGCAAAATACATTTAAACACTAATGTTTTAGGCTATTTTCTGTAAAGTCTTGAGCTAATTTTTTACCTGAAAGCCAAGCATCTTGCATACTTGGACCTTCACACCAGTCACCAAAGGAATACAAACGACGATCAATAGACTCAATATATCTTTTTGACTTAATATCCCTTAAACTTTTTTTGGTATAAGAGTACCTCCATCTGTGTGATTTTTTAAATACTGCACCAGCATCAGATTGAAAAGACTGTTTCATCTTATTAATCACGTAATCTTCGAGCACATAGTTTTCTATATTATAATATTCTTTAGTCCACTCTGCTCTCATATTTATAACCCAGCACTCCTCATTAAAAAATTCATGTTTAAAATTCTGGTTCATTAAAAAACTTATTTCTGGTGTTAGGTGATATCCAAATTGAAATGGAACACCAAGTCGCTTATTAAATGCCACCATGATGGTCCAAATAGCATCAAACTCGATGTCAGGCATGTCACTATAATCGATATATTTTTCTAATAGCGTCTTAGACTGTTCAAAGGGCATGCTGCAAAAAATATAATCAAATGGTCCAAATTTCTCTTCACCTGCCATTAGATAATATTCCTTATTTATAGTCTCAATACTAGTTATTTGCTTTGAAAAATAAGTTGGATAGTGAAGTGATTTATGAATGTTAATTGGAATTGATTCATTCCCCTCTTTGCCCACTATAATTTCTTTATCTTCAATGGGTGAATTTTGTGAAATATTTGGGCAAAATTGTCCTTTTAAAATTTTAATCGCATCAATTTTATTTAAGTATTCATTAAGACCTATAATACCATGATCTAATTTTAAATAATGCGCGCCATGATCAAAAGCATATTGATTATGTTTTCTAGTACTTATTCTACCCCCAGGTCTCCAAGATTTTTCAAAAAAAGTTATATCCAGAGCGGGTAGGTGGTAAGCTAAAGAAAGCGCACTAAGCCCAGTTCCAATAACTGCTATCTTTTTCAATGTTATTACTTTTTTATATTTCTAGGTTTAATTTCATCGACATCTTCTACAGGACGAAGTATCGGTACATATCTTAGTCGAAGAATTATAACTGCAATGGCTACTAATACTATGGCACCAGCTTCGTATAAAAGAAGTTCAGGATTTGAGTCTTTACCTTGAAGTATAATAAGTCTAGATAAAGCGGTAATAGCAATAAATAAGGGATAAGTCATTCTCACCCGATTAGACACATAATAAACTCTTACCATTCCAATTACCTCAACGTAGATAAATAATAGAAGTAAATCAGCTAATTCTACATATTGAACGTCTATCATTCTTAGTATTTCAAAGAGAATGGCAGTTATCGTAGCTACTAAAATGACACCAATTACTACTTTTTCTACAAAACCAACAAAATTTTCGACGTTAGACTTCATTACCATTCAACCATATCAATTTGTTTTGATTTAAGAAAGGCATTTGTCTTAGAAAAAGGTTTGCTCCCAAAAAAACCGCGATGGGCGGATAAAGGAGATGGATGAGGTGCAATTAAAATTAGATGTTTGCTCGAATCAATATACTCTTTTTTTGATTGAGCAAATGATCCCCACAATATGAAAACGATATTTTCTAATTCATTACTAATAACAGAAATGACTTTATTAGTAAAAATATCCCAGCCAATTTTTTGATGCGAAAGGGGTTTTGATCTCTCCACTGTTAATGTTGTATTTAACAAAAATACACCCTGTTTGGCCCAATTTTCTAGGTTACCATTATTAAAGTTAACTTCTTTTTTTAAATCATCCTGTAATTCTTTATAAATATTTATAAGAGAGGGTGGAGGTTTGACAGTGTCTGGTACAGAAAAACTAAGTCCGTGGGCTTGACCAGGGCCATGATAGGGATCTTGACCTAAAATAACTACTTTTACATTATTTAGAGGTGTTAAATTAAAAGCATTAAAAATTTGTTTTCCTGGAGGATAGTAAATAATTTTATTTTGTTTTAATTCTAAAAGTTTTTTTTTGAGATTAACCATATAGTCTTGATCAAACTCATCTTTTAAATGATTAAGCCATGATTCAGGGAGTTGAATGGTAGGTTTTTCCACTCAGGTGTATATTAGTTTAAGGTTGCGTCTTTACTTCGACCGTATTTTTCAAGTTTATAAATAATTTTTTCTTTAAGATCATGATTTTCTTCTAAAGCCATTACCAATGCTTGTGTGTAAAAGAAACAAGCTGCTTCAATATCAGCTTTGTCTTCAAAGTAATTTGCTGCCTCGTAGTACAAAGAGCATACTTTGTCCATCTGCTTTTTTTGAAAAGCATCACTTATATCGTTATCTAATTGAAATGCGTCTTTCATGATTTGTTTAAAATTAGCACATTTACCTAAAACACCAACATTAAAATAAATTACTAAAAATTATCCTTTGCAGAGCGCATTTTAGCAAAAACTTCTATTGCGTTTTGAGACTCATAAAGTTTCATAAATTGATCCTCATCGCACCTTAGAAATGGATTACATAGTAATTGATCTGAGAGCATTGTAGGTATTGTTGGGCGGAGTTCATTTTCTTGATGTGAGGCCCACTTAGAATACTGTTGAAGTTCCTTGTTATTAGGATCAATGCTTAAAGCAAAATTAACATTTGTTAAAGTATATTCATGTCCACAATATATTTTTGTATCCTTGGGTAATTGTTTGATTTTGCACAAACTGTCCCAAAAAACTTCAGGTGTTCCCTCAAACATCCTCCCACAACCTATGCTAAAAAGAGTATCTCCAGAAAATAAAATATTATATTGAGGCATAAAGAAATTTATATGTTGAAGTGTATGACCAGGAGTATGAATAACTTTATATTCATTCCCTAATATTTCAAAAGTCTCATGTTCTACAACTTCTTTATCTGGTTTAGGAATTTTAGAATCATTTTTATATCCTATAACTAAAGAATTAAATTTTGATTTAATCTCACCTACAGCAGCTATATGATCATTATGATGATGGGTAATTAAAATATGACTTGCTACGCAGTCATTCAGTTCAAGAATTTTTAAACACATACTCAAATCAGAGGGGTCTACTAGTATGCCTTTAGTTTCATGAGGATTTTTTATCAAATATCCATAATTATCGTCTAATTGCGGAAATAAATACACATTAGGTTTTTGCATAAGAAATAGAATGTTAAGTAAATCTAGTTAAAATACAACTATGGATATTAACGCATCAGATATTTACAGTTTTTACCAGTCAAAGTTAGGCACACTTGTTAAACGAAATATTCGTCATCAATTATACAGCCATTTAAATTCTATTAATGACAGTGTTGTCTGTGGATATGGATACACAAATCCCTACCTTTCTTTTTTAAATAAACAAAATAAAAATATAAAAATATCTGCAATGCAGCCAGAATTTTTAGATGGTAATATCAAAGAGAAATATGATTTCGATAATCAAATTATTCATGAATATTTCTTACCTTTGGATCCAAGCTCAGTAGATGTTGTGATATCAACACATTTACTTGAATTTGTTGATAAACCCCAAAGTAGCATTGAGGAAATATGGAGAATTCTTAAGCCAAATGGGCTTTTTTTAACAATTATACCCAGAAGATCAGGGATATGGACTAGGTATGATAATAATCCTTTTGGATTTGGAAGATCATACTCGATTAAACAATTTAAATCACTGATACAAGACTTTCTAGTTATTGATTATAGAAAATCATTTCTGCATTTCCCACCATGGGACCATTATTTAAATTATAAATCACATCGAACAATTGAAAAAATAGGTGATTTTCTCTTTCCGTATATGGGAGGTTTAATGATTTGTGTTTGTAAAAAGATTGTCTATGCAAAAAGTACTAAAAAACAAAAAAAAATATCAATTAAAAGTTTTGTAGCAACTTAAAAATTATTCATATTTAATTTTTAAAAAGATAGAATTAATCTTTGTTAGATCTTAGTTATTATATAATCGTTTCATTCTCTATTTTATTGTTTGCAATATCAAAATCTGGATTCTCTGGAGGAGGGTTGGCTTTAATTTCAGTAACTCTATTATCTATAACTTACGGCCCGTTAACAGCAATAGCCATTTTGATGCCAATGTTAATAGTATGCGATGTAATTGCTTTGTATTTAAATAGAAAATATTTTGAATATAAAATTTTATGGTCAATAGCACCTTATTCTTTATTTGGTGTAATTGCTGGTACAATCTTGTTTAAATTTATTAATTTATCAATGATAAGTATTTTTATAGGCGCGATCTCATTGTTATACGTTGTATTAAATTATTTGATCGTGGACACTAGGCTAAAAAAAATACCTTTTTATGGGAGTAAATCTTTTTGGGGAGCATTAGCGGGATTTACTAGTTTTGTCCTTCACTCTGGAGGATTACCATTAAATATTTATTTTATGTCAATCTATAACAAAAAAATTCAATTTGTTGCGGGTGTTGTTTTCTCTATTGCTTTAATAAACTTGTTTAAATTAGTTCCTTATTTTTATTTAGAAATATTAGATTTTGAGAAACTATATAATTATCTTATTTTTTCACCAATTGCTGTTATTGGAGTAATTTTAGGACACTGGATGAATAGTAAGCTTTCAGACAATTCTTTTTTTATGATCATTAATATTTTTGTCGTTATAGGATCAATGAGATTAATTTATTTAGGAATAATGGGCTTATAATAATTTTTCTAAAATATTAATTAACTCAAATTCATCTTTATACTTATTCATTTGATCTTTATTGATTAATATTTTGTACTCACCACAATTTTCTTCAACACAAATAGGTAAGTCATTTTTATAATTTAACAGATTATATTCTTCTAATTCTTCTAAATGTAAAAATTTAAAATTATGTGGAGAACTTTCAATAAATTTTTTCCAAGCTTCTTTCATCTTTAAATCATGAGTAATTTTACATAAATTACACTCATAAGTGCTCGGAGAAGCATATTTATGAACTGTATCGAGAATATAATTCCACTTCCCACCTTTAGCGTTATAAACAAAAATTATATTTCTTTTACTATTCATCTGTAATATGGAACAAAACTTCCTTACAAAATAGGTTTGAGGGTATTTTGCCATTCTCAAATTTTCTTTGATTAATTACATCAAAAGTTGAAATTATTTTAAGGTCTAAATTTGCAGCTAACTTTTTAAAATCTTTAATACTACAAGGGTGAATATAATCAGTATTATACCAATGATCACTATCAGCTTTCTTTAGAAGAGAGTCAAAACTTCCTGATAATAAAAAATTTGAAATTTTACTTAACCGTGCAGAATTATTAAAGCTAACGATAATATTCTTACTTACTTTTTTAAGAGTATTCAACAACTGGTCCGGTTTTTGAACTGCCTGGATTGTTTGAGTTAAAAGACAGTAATCGAACTGATTAAATGGAAAGTCTTCTACTATTAAATTTATATCTCCATGTATAACATCTAGTCCTTTTTCTAAACATTTGATTACTTTTTCCTGATTCAATTCAACTCCTTGAGCGCTAACACCTTTATTTTCAAGATAAGAAATTAATTCTCCATCAGAGCAACCAATATCTAATACTTTAGAGTTTTCAGGAATTAATTTTAAAATAATTTCGTAGTCTTTTCTCATTTTATTCCCTTTAAAAAACCCTGTGCAACTTTAAAAAATTGAGGTTCATCAAGTAAAAAGCTATCATGGCCTCTATCAGAGACAACCTCAGCAAAACTCACGTTAGATCCAATTGAATTTAATAGAGATACGATTTCTCGTGATTCTTTTGTTGGGAATAACCAATCACTTGTAAATGATAAAACTAGAAATCTAATTGAATTATTAATAATAGTTTTTTTATTTTCAATTATTTCGTTTTTTACATCAAAATAATCCATAGCTCTTGTCATATACAAGTAGCTGTTGGCATCAAATCGATCTACAAAAGACCTACCTTGGTAACGAAGATAACTTTCAACCTGAAAGTCTATTCCAAAGCCAAAAGATAAATCATTTTTTTCCTGCAAGTTTCTTCCAAATTTATTTTGAAAAGCTTTTTCAGATAAATAAGTAATATGAGCAATCATTCTGGCAACAGAAAGACCATTTTCAGGTTTTTCATTGCCCTCTAAATATCTTCCATTTTGCCAATTCGGATCTAACATAATTGATTGTCTGCCAGCTTCATCAAAAGCTATATTTTGAGCAGAGTGTTTTAAGGAACCCGCAATGCTCATAATTGACCTAACACTCTCAGGATAAGTAGCAGCCCACTGAAGTACTTGCATCGCACCCATTGATCCACCAGCTACAGAAAGTAATTTAGATATTCCAAGTTCGTCAATAAGAATTTTTTGTACCTTCACCATGTCTCGAATAGTTATGGTTGGAAAATCTAAGCCATATATCTTTGATGTCTCAGGATTTATGTCATTGGGACCTGTAGTTCCCACACATCCACCAAGAACATTTGTGCAAATAACAAAATATTTATTTGTGTCTATAGGTTTATTAGGGCCAATCATTAATTCCCACCAACCTTTCTTTTTAGTAATAGGATTTTCCTCTGCTGGAAATTGGTCACCAGTTAATGCATGACAAACCAAAATTGCATTATCTTTTTGATTGTTAAGGTTCCCATATGTTTGGTATGCGATTTGAAAGTCTTTAATTTTTTTTCCAGAGTCTAGTAATAGCTCTTCATTGCACTTTAGTAAGTATCCTGGATAATCAGTATTTGCAGTTATTTCTCTCATTTTCAACCTTGTTCGACTGATAACTGCGGTGATACGCTTTAGCTGTTTTACACCCGCAAGCTGCTATCAAATCGGTGAAAGTGGAATTTAAGGCTTTTCTAAATAATTTTCAATATAAAATGATGATATTTTTTTTATATAGTTTATTTATTAACAAAAATAATGAAAAACAACCTACCAAAAAATTCATATAAAGGCGGAGCTGAGGTGTTTAAAGGCTATGTAAGGCTTTCATCAAACGAAAATAATTATGGTCCAGCAAAGTCTGTTAAATCAATAATAAAACAAAATATTAAATTTTCTAATATTTATCCAGAACTTGACGGGGAGAGCTTACGAAATCAAATTGCTAAATCTTACAGGATAAATAGCAAACAAATTATATTAGGCGCTGGTTCAGATGAAGTACTACAAATGATATATGCAGCTTTTTCTAGACCAAATGATGAAGTTATTTTTACTAAGTATGCTTTTGCTATGTATTCAATTTATGCAAAGAATTTTAAATGCAAAGTTAAATTATTTGATGATAAGGACTTTCAATTTAAATTAGAAAGTCTTAACAAAATAATAAGTCAAAAAACAAAAATTATTTTTTTAGCTAACCCAAATAACCCTACTGGTTCTATTTTCTACAAAAATGATTTAATTAAATTTTTAAATAAAATCAAGAAAACAACCCTAGTTGTATTGGATGCAGCATATTGTGAATACATTAAAGATCATAAATATGATGATGGGATGAAATTAGTTAAAAATTACCCAAATTTAATTATTACAAGATCTTTTTCTAAAATCTTTGCTCTTGGAGGCTTAAGAATAGGTTGGGGTTACGCTAATTCAAAAATTATCTCTCAACTATATCAATACAAAAAGCCATTTAATGTATCAAGACTTTCTTGTATCGCCGCTCAAGAATCTTTGAAAAATAAAAAGTGGATTAATGAGTCAATTAAGAATAATTCTGTTAACAAAAATTTAACCTGTAAGCAGTTAAATAATAAATCTTTTGAAATAATTGATACTAAGGCTAATTTTATTCTTTTAAAGTTTAAAAATTCAATAATAACCCAACAATTTGTGGATTTTTTACACATAAATAAAATTACAGTGAGATCTTTATCCTCATACGGTTTAAATAACTTTGTAAGAATGACCATAGGAACTAAAACTGATATGAAAAAAGCTATTCTAGTTGCAAATAAATTTAATGTTTAAAAATATTCTTATTATTGGTTTTGGGATGATTGGATCTTCAATAGCAAGAACTGTACTCAAAAAAAATAAAAGTATTAAAATTTATGCTTTTGATAAATCACCAAACCTAAAAATTAGAATTAATAAATCAAAATTAAAAAGAGTAAAAGTTTTGAAATCACTCAATGAGATTAAAGATCAAAATATTGATTTCATTATTATTTGTACTCCAATGCTTCAATATCAATCGATTTTTAAAAAACTTAATGAAATTGATCTACAGCAGACTATTGTTACTGATGTAGGATCAACAAAGGTCAATATTGAAAAAATATATATACAAAAAAAATATCAGTTTAATTTTATTCCATCACACCCAATAGCGGGTATAGAAAAAGCTGGTTTAGAAAATGGATTTGATGGATTATTTACTAATAGATACAATATTATTTGCCCGATAAAAAAATCTTCAAAAACACATATTAATAAAGTTACTAAGTTTTGGAGATCGCTAAATATGAAAACTGAAATAATGTCTGCAAAAGAACATGACAAAGTACTTAGTATAACTTCACATTTGCCACATTTAATCTCCTATTCATTGGTTTTGACTGCTATGAAAAAAGAAACTTCACTTAATTCAAAATTAGTTAAATTTTCTGCTGGGGGATTTAGAGATTTTACAAGAGTTGCAGGTAGTGATCCAGAGATGTGGAGAGATATATTTTTAGCTAATAGTTCTCAAATTCAAAAATTAACTAGTAATTTTATAAGTGAATTAAAAGAACTTTCTAGAAACTTAAATAAAGGCAATTCTCATAATTTATTAACTAAATTAAAAAAGACTAAAAATGTTAGGGATAAAATTGTCAAAGCTCGACAGGCAGGAAAATTTATTCCTAATGATTAAGGCTATTAATTTCAAATTTAAGCTTTTTTAAAAAATCCTGCTTACTCAATCCTGGAGGAATAGGTTCTTTAAACTCAACCTTTATGGTCCCTTTGCTGACGTTATTATTTTTTGGCCAATATTTGCCAGAATTTAAAGATATAGGAATCACCGGTTTGTTTAATGATTTATACATAGAGTAGATGCCAGGCTTCAGATCCGGTTGATCTTTAAAGGCTGTTCTAGTTCCTTCAGGAAAAATTATTACAGGTCTATGATTTAAATACTCAGCTGTTTGCTGATTTACATGACGAAGACTTTGTATCCCCTGTGCTCTATCAATAGCTATCATTCCTAATTTTTTTAGATATGTTCCGAACAAAGGAATATTCAATAATTCTTTTTTTAAGATGTATGCTGGATTATAAAAAAGTTCATTAAAGTATATAGTTTCAAATATTGATTGATGTTTACTTGCAAAAAGACATCCTTTTTTGCGAGCAAATTCAGCATTAAATACTTCAATATTTATTTTGAATAATCTTAAAACTGCAGTCATGCTCCTTGTAAATAAGAGTACAAAAAATCTAAACTTGAAATATTTAAAAGGAAGACCAATTAGAGAAAATATTAATACAATTGCCGAGGTCAAATAAAATATAAATAAAAAACTAAATTTCATATTTTTTGATAAAAACTAATTTTGAGACAATTAATTTAATATACTCCTCTAACAATTTTTCGATTGGAATAACAGACTCAGTATTACTTACTGCAAAAGGTGTAACTTTTAAACCTGATAACTGATTAAATAAAAATTCAGCCCGTTGCATATGTAAGTCTGAAGTAATTAACAATATAGATTTTACTTTATTCTCTAATGCCCAGTATCTAGTCTCTAAAGCATTTTCATGTGTATTTTTTGATAAATAGCCAACATCTATGTTGCGTTCAACTATAATTTGATCAAAATTAAGGATATTGACCAATACAACTTCTGAATTAAAAGTATTATCTACACCAGAAATAAATAGTTTTTCTTGAGTAGTGTTTTTAATTTGATTGTAACCCTCAATTATTCTCTCACCTTTTCCACCAGTCAAAACAACAACAGCATCAACATTAAAATTATTTACCCGCTCATGAGATAAATTATTTTTAAATTTAATTATACCCAGAGCTAATAATAATAAAACTAAAGCGATTATAATATTTAGACGCTTTAAGAGTATTATCATTACATGATCTCATTTTTACATAGATCTTCTAATGTATCGCGAGATCGAATTACTCGATATTCATCTTTGTTGAATAATACTTCGAGAGGTCGAGGACGACTATTATAAGTTGAAGACATGGAGGATCCATAAGCGCCCACATTCATAAATACTATGTTATCTCCAGCTTTGATCTCTGGTAATTCAATATCTTTCACAAAATAATCTGTAGACTCGCAAATTCCACCTGCAATATCATAGATACCAGTTTTTTTTGAACTATTTGCAACTTTTATTGGCGGATTAATATCATACAAAGCTGGGCGAATATATTCAGAAAAAGAGCAATCAACAATGGCAATTTTTTTTTTACCACTTTCTTTGATATACAAAACTTTACTTATAAGTTCACAGCTTTCTGCAACTATAAATCGACCGGGTTCAAAAATAATATTAAAATTTTTACCTTCAAGTATTTTATTACAATTATCTTTCCAACTTTCAAAGTTAATTTTTTTATCGGAGTGATCAAGAACAGCGAACCCCCCTCCAAAATCCAATGTATCGATATTTATATTATTTTTAAGATTTTGTTCATCTGCAATTTTTATTAAATTTTCATATGAACCCAGTAACTTTTGATAATCAGTAATTTGACTTCCAATATGTACAGAAAGCATTTTTAAATTTATTCCCTTAAGATTTGAAATTGCATCAAAGTCAATTTGATCAATTGAAATACCAAATTTTCCACCCGATAAGCCAGTGGTTATTTTATCCATAGTAGATCCATCTATATTAGGGTTGATTCTAATACCAATATTTGTCCTTAATCCTTTAGATAAAGAGTAATCATTTATGAATTTAATCTCCTCTCTATTTTCAACATTGATGGATTTAATTTTTTGGGTAATGGCATACTTTAAATCAAATTCAGTCTTTCCTGGCCCATCAAAGATGATATCTGAGGGTTCAAACCCTGCTTTCAAGGACTTAAAAAGTTCTCCTGCAGATACGACTTCTGCACCGAAACCACTTCGGTGAATTAGGTTTAAAATTGCAAGGTTTGGATTAGCTTTTACTGCGAAATTAAACTTTCTTTGGAATTGTAAGTCTAAATTATTTAGGAAACTTATTTTATCTTTAATTTTTTCTTCATCATAAAGGTAAAAAGGACTAGAGCACTCTTTTAAAATTTTATCTATCATCATTCGCTCTCAGGGTACTCATACCCATCACTAGGTGGAAATGGATACTGTGACTTATCTACAACACCTTCTGGTAATTTATTAGGCTTTTGATTACCACAGCTAATAATAAATAAAGAAAATAGAATTATGGATAAAAATTTAATCATTATACTTTTAAAAATTTTAAATATTTTTTAATCATTCTAGAGACTTCTTTTGGATTAGTGCTCATAGAAGTTTTTTTTCTTGAAAGACTCTTATCTACATCGACGTATTTATAAATATTTTTATCAATTACTTTTTGAAATTTTTGATATTCGTCAATTTTCATTTCTGAAAGATTTTTATTATTTTGCTGAGCATAGTTTACTATGTCGGCGATTATTTTATAAGAGTCTCTAAATGGTATTTTTTTTTCTATTACAAGATAATCAGCTAGATCGGTGGCAGTAGCATAATAATTATTATTAATGTCTCTTCCAATTGATTGTTCAAACTTAGATTTCTTGATAACATTTTGCATAACTTGGAGACAGCTTAGCAATTCATCATAACAATCAAATATAATTCTCTTATCCTCTTGAAAATCTTTAAAATAAGTTAGGGGAAGATTTGATATAATATTGGAAAACTCTAAAGATTTAATTCTAATTGTATTTGTTTTGGCTCTTATAAGTTCCAATGAGTCTGGATTTCTTTTTTGAGGCATAATCGAACTCCCTGTTGAGTATTGATTGCTAATATTGAATAATTTCATAAAGTTACTAGACCAGACAATCAGCTCAGAAGATAATTTACTTAAATGTGTCGCTGTCAAAGAACTTGCATGAAGAAAATACATACAAAAATCTCGATCACTGACACCATCCATTGAATTATTTTTTGATTTTGTAAAATTTAAATTTTTGTTAAGAAGATTTAAATCCAAATTATAATTACTACCAGCTAGAGCAGCACTACCTAAAACATTTTCATCTGTTTTTTCTATACAAAAATCAAAATAATCTAAATCTCTTTTAAACATCTCTAAATATGCAATTAAGTGATGGGCTAAAGATATAGGTTGTGCTACTTGCAAATGTGTAAATCCTGGAATAATATTTTTTTCATTTGTTTGAGCTTGATCTAATAAAGATTTCATCAATTTTTTAATTTCATCTTTTAAATTTTTAGAAGCTTTAATTGTCCATAATCTAGTATCAGTCGCTACTTGATCGTTACGAGACCTTCCAGTATGTATCTTATTTGCTACCTCACCAATTTTTTCGTAAAGAAAAGACTCCACATTCATATGAATATCTTCGTTTTTTTTTGAAAATTTTAATTTACCTTTTTTATGATCATTCAATATTGAAATCAGACCTTTTTGAATTGTAAGAGCTTCTTTTTTTGAAATTATTTTCAGCTTTGCCAGAGCTTTAACATGCGCACTGGTTACGGCAATATCCTCTTCAATTAATCTTTTATCAATATCAATTGAACTATTAAAATCATCCATTAACATTGAGGTATTCTTATTAATTGTAGTTGATAATATTTTACTTTTCTTATTCATGATTTTAGTAATTTTTAATTATCTTGATAAATATATTATCGCAGCGAATACTAAAACAGCTATACCTTGAAACAATACTCTCATTCTCATAAGCTTGTTACTATGTTTTTTATTAAAATTTCCGTTTTTGGCCATAGCTATTACACCTATTACCACCATGAGTAAGGCTAAAACCATGGATACAACTAAAACAAAAGGTAATACTGTTGATGAAAACATGGTAAATAGTTATCAAATTATCTATAAATGTCTAATTATTAAATTGAAGAGATTAATATGAAGAAAATTGTATTATTTTTGCATGGTTATGGGTCTAATGGAAATGACCTAATATCGTTAAAAGACTATATATCATTAAATAAAGAGACTACTGAGTTTATTTCTCCTAATGCACCAGAACCTTGTGAATTCAATTATTTTGGTTATCAGTGGTTTCCCTTAAAAGAGAGATCTATAGAAGAGCTAAAGGCAGGTTTAAAATCCGCTTTTTCTCATCTCGACTCAATTATAAAGAAAATAATTCTTGAACATGCAGTTGATTCATCACAAATTTCTTTAATTGGTTTTTCTCAAGGTTCTATGCTAGCAACGTATTATGCCTTACAAAAAAACTTAAATTTTCATAGCATTATCTCCTTATCCGGTTCCTTGCCTAAAGAGATCTTAAACGATTTAAAAACTACTGATGTAAAATCAAGTTTTTTAATTTTCCATGGAAAGTTGGATGATGTAGTACCATATAATCGAGCGGTTGAGACAAATTCGTTTTTGGATTTAAAAAAAATCTCATCTAAGATAATTTTAGATGATAATTGTGCTCATTCAATTAGTCCAACTGCTATTGATGAGATTAACAAATTTTATGAACATTGGATTTAATAAATTTTTAACCAATCCTTCAATTGAATATGCTAGTATTAAAATATGATTAGCTCGAATCATTGTCCCTCTTTAGTTTTAAATGCAGATTACCGACCTCTCAGTTATTTTCCTTTATCTATTTGGAGCTGGAAAGATACTGTAAAAGCCGTTTTTCTCGACAGAGTTAATATAGTCGAAGAATATGATCAAAAAGTTTCATCTCCATCATTTGAAATAAAGTTACCAAGTATTATCGCTCTTAAGGATTATATACCACATAGTCACAAACCTGCTTTTACGAGATTCAATGTTTTCTTAAGAGATGATTTTACCTGTCAATATTGCAATGACAAATTTTCAACTAGAGAGCTTACTTTTGATCATTTGATTCCTCGTTCAAAAGGAGGGTTAACAAACTGGGAAAATGTTGTTACTGCATGTTCTAAATGTAATTGGACTAAAGGAAGTAGGAGCTTAAGCCAAGTAGGTTTTAATTTGCTTAGAAAACCAAAAGAACCATCTCAATATTCTCTAAGATTAAAGAGCAAAAATTTTCCCTCAGACTATCTTCATTCAAGTTGGAGAGATTATTTATATTGGGATAGTGTTTTAGAGAAAGATTAATATTTTTTAGTTATTTTTATAGCTGTATAACAAAGTTGTTTTATAGTTTTCGATAAAAGGATGTATCCAGTAGTCATTTCTGCTTGATGTTCAACACCAGTATCATGATGTTCCAGCTCATCTTCTCTGAATTTTTTAACGGTTTTCAATAAATCTGGTTTTATTTTTCTTTGAGAGAGTTCCTTTGCTTGCTCATCATAATGTTGACCAATAACCTCTTCGACAGCAACTGTACATGCCATTGCTGCTTTTTTTCCCATCAAAGCAGTACCTAACCCAAGTGCATAGCCAGCTAAATTCCAAAATGGAAATAAGGCAGTAGGTTTTACGTTTTCTTTAACAATGTATTCATCAAAAGTAGATTTATGAATCTCTTCTTGATCAGCCATTTCTTTGATTTCTTTGCCAAAATCTGTGTTTTCTTTAAAGACAGCTAATTGACCACGGTAAATTTGTGTAGCGCCATGTTCACCCGCATGATCAACTCTTATAATTTCTTCGATTAATTTTTTATCCTCTTTATTAAGTGTTTTATTTTTCTTTTTTGTAGGCATTGAAAATAATTAATATCAGAAAAGTTATTGAAAACAAGAAGTTATAAACTGATAAAGGAATACCAAAGTAGGGCAAATTGGCATCCGAACAAGTAGTAATTAGAGAGTTAGACATCAACTCCTCTTTTAATTTGTTTATATCTGTGGGGAGTGAGGCGGCTTCACATCCAGTATATTCGATAACTCCAAATGTAGTCAAAGAGTGATAACCAGATATTGCCAATTCAAAAAATATTAAAACTATTAAAGACAAATAAATAAATTTAAAATATTTTTTAATGAAAAAGTAGAATATTCCCAAAACTAAAATTAAATAGTATGGAATTCTTTGGTATACACACAATTTACAAGGGTTATGACCATAAGCATATTGTAATATAAACGCAAAAGACATGGCTGTAAGTGAAAATAAAAAAACGATAATAAAAATATGAGTATTTTTAATCATGGTAAAATAATAAATAAATTAGAGAGACAATTCCAATAGGAATTAGAACAAAAATTAATAATTTATTTCTTTTTAAAATTTGCATTCCTATATCTCCAAACTGTTTAATAATAAAAGCTATAATAAAAAATCTTAAACCCCTAGATAGCACCGAAAGAAATATAAAATAGATAAAATTAAACTGAGAGTAACCACTTGTTAAAGCAATAATTTTATATGGTATTGGGGTGAAGCCTCCAAGAAAAACTGCAAAAATACCCCAATCATTATAAAAATTAATAAATTCAGTTTGTTTGCTAATATCAAAATAAGATTGGACAGCGTCAAAAATGAAATACCCAATAAAGTATCCGAAAGCACCACCAATTACAGAAAAGATAGTACAATTCAAAGCTGTTACTAAAAATTTATTTGGATTGAAATAAACGATTGGTATCAATATTAAATCTGGTGGAATTGGAAAAAAAATACTTTCAATGAAAGCAACTATTGATAAAAAATATTGTGAAAATTTTGATTTAGATTTTTTTTCAACATATATATGTAAGTTCTTCCAAACCATAACGAATTTATAAATAAATAGGTTTAACCTATAAGGTAATACCAAAGATAAGCAATTATAATAGCAGGAATAGCACTATAAAGAGTAGCTACTATTGCGGCCCTCGCTGAAATTGCTATAGCAGGGAAAAGAGCATCTCCATCATTCGATATAGAATTGCCTATTTGAGCTGACATAGGAATTTGTCCACTCACATACATGGATGTGATCATAATTTGAGGTCCACATCCAGGAATAAAACCAATTAATATAGCTAACAGCGGTACAAAAGGTCCAAATAATATCAAAGACTCAAATATTAAACCATTAGTCGACAAATCAATTAATTCATAAATAACAAAAGAAATAATTACCCAAACTGTTACAAAACAAGTTGTGTCTACAACTTTTCTGTAAGAGTTTTCATGAATTGAAGCCATTTGAATATCTGTTAAAGGATTTAAAACCCATAGTAAAACACAATATATAGCCAAAATAAATGCCATCATTTCAATCAAATTAACCCCAAGAAAAATAAAACTTAAGTCAATATTAAACGCATTTAACATCCCTAAGGCAAATCCTGGAGCTAAAAATAAAAACCAAATATTATAAAACTTATTAGATGTTTTGTTTTTAGGTAGATGTGTTGAATTTAAATTTTTATTAATTTTATTTTGTAAAAAATTTTTTGTAAAAGGTTGTGCTATATAACCCGAAATCATACCAACTATAAAAGTTACTGGGAGTATAATCAAAGCAGCTTGAGGCTTTGTAGCTATGAGAAGAAAAGCAGCATCACCCATCGTACTTATTAGTGCAGCAAGAACACCTCCAAAAGATACTACTCTTCGAGTAAATAAACTCATTACCATAATTGCACCACCACACCCAGGTATTACACCTAATAAAGAGCAGATAGGAACTTCAAACTTTTTATTTTGTAAAATTAGTTTTTGTAAATTAAAATTTTTCTTTTCAAGAATAACAAATAAAAGGAGAGTTACTCCTACAAAGCTAGATACTGCAATATAGGCATCACTTGAGGAGGAAATTAAAATACTTCTTGTTTCTTCAAAAACGAGGAGAAGCAAAATACACATAAAAAGAAGGATTTTAGAAAACCTTAAATATTGAAATTTTCTACCTAACTGTATTACTAATTCTGTCATTTTTTTTAGCCTAGGCTAAACAATATAGATATTACTAAAATTTAGTCAAACAAATCTTTACTTTTCATTATTATGCAAATAGATTTAAACAGCTATGAAAAACACTAGATCTAGTGAGCCATATCAATTTTCAAATATAAGAAGTCAAAATAAAAACGAAATACTAGAGGATTATGTTGAGGCAATTCAAGAGATTTTACAAAATAAAGGTGATGTTAAAAATGCTGATCTTGCTCAATATTTTGGCGTATCACAAGCCACCGTTAATAAAAATTTAAAACGTTTAATTAATTTTAACCTCGCAAAATCTGAACCATACCGATCAATTTTCTTAACAGAAGAGGGCGAAAAATTAGCTACACTATCGAGAGAAAAACATGAAATTGTTTTTAATTTTTTAATTAAGTTAGGTGTATCAAGAAAGACTGCAGAAAATGACAGTGAAGGTATCGAACACCACGTTAGTAATGAAACACTAAAGCTAATGAAAAAATTTAAATAATTATTTTCTTGTTTTTGATAACATTCTTTTTTCTAATACATTATCGAACAAATAAATTACCAAGGATAGAAAGCAAATAATTGTTAAGGCATGTAAGCTGCCATACTCAAACATTTCATTTGATGAGTATTCATATAGGCTTGTAGCAAGTGTATCGAAGTTAAAGGGTCTAAGTAATAAAGTAATAGGTAACTCTTTTACCGTATCAACAAAAACTAAAAAAAATCCAGCCAAAATACTTAACTTAACCTGAGGTAATATAATTCGAAAATATGTTGTTGATGATCTTCTCCCAATTAATCTTGATGCGTCATCAATTGATTTACCAATTTTTTCCATTCCAGAATCTAAAGAATTGTTTGATAGAGCAATTAGTCTAATTGTTAAGGCTAAACACAAGCCCAGTAATGTCGTAGATAGTGAAAGAGATGTCAAGCGATCAAAATAGAATAAAAAGAAGAGCACTCCTAAGGCTATAACCACACCAGGTATTGCATAACCGATGTTTACTATTTTTTTATAATATAAAATATAATTGTTATTTGTGAATCTTGAGTAATAACTAAAGAAAATTGATATTATTGCACATCCAACTCCAGCAATAATTCCTAAGAGGATTGAATTATATAATGAGAAAAAATAGTTATTATAATCAATAAAATTCATATTATTGAAAAATGTATAAATTACAAAAATGAGAGGTAAAACAAAACCAAATAAAATTGGTAAAACACCAATAATTAATACAAATACTCCCATGAATTTTCCCAGCTTATATTTAGACCACTG
>CACKOX010000024.1 GCA_902601865.1 uncultured Alphaproteobacteria bacterium
AAAACTTCACTTAATTCACCAGCATACCCTTGAATTTTATCATTTTCTGATATTCTAAGTAACTGATTATATTTTGCAACTCTATCCGATCTAGCCAATGAGCCTGTTTTAATTAAAGGACAACGTGATGCAACTGCTAAATCTGATATAAAAGAATCCTCTGTTTCTCCTGATCTATGAGACATTATAGAAGCAAAATTATTTTCTGTTGCTAATTTAATAGCTTCTAGAGTTTCTGTTACTGTACCAATTTGATTTAATTTTATTAAAATACTATTAGCTTGTTTCTCATCAATACCTGTTTTTAATTTTTGTATATTTGTTACAAAAAGGTCATCACCAACTAAACGAATTTTAGGACCAAGTTTACTTGTTATTTTCACCCAACCCTCATAGTCTTCTTCATTAAGTGCGTCTTCAATTGAAAATATTGGATATTTATCACATATATTTTCATAAACACTGATCATTTCATCAGTTGAATAAGAGTTACCCTCAAAGTTATATTTTCCATTCGAATAAAATTCACTAGAAGCTGCATCTAGTGAGATTTTAAAGTGATCATTTAGTTTATAACCTGCTTTTGAAATTGAGTCACATATTAGGTCTAATACATCTAGATGAGATTTTAAATTAGGAGCAAATCCTCCTTCATCACCAAGATTAGTATTAAGAGATCTAGTTTTTAATTCTTTCTTAATATTTGTTATTACAGAGTGTGTAGAAGATAAAGCATCGGTTAATGACTTAAATCCTATTGGTAAAATCATAAATTCTTGAAAATCAACTTCATTGTCTGCATGTTGACCACCATTAATTACGTTAAGCATTGGTACAGGGATAATTAAATTTTCATTACCTTGAGATAGGAATATAGCTCCAAAATTTGAGTAAGACCATGCCTTATAGTAAGCAAGGCTTAAAGACAAAATAGCATTCGCGCCAAATTTAGATTTATTTTCTGTCCCGTCTAAATCTATCAAAAATTGATCAAAATCTTTAAAACCATTGAAAGACTTTTCTAAAATTATTGGTTTAATTAGTTCATTAACATTAGATACAGCTTTGAGTACACCTTTACCACTCATTCTATTAGAGTCTAAATCTCTAAGCTCTAATGCCTCAAATTTACCAGTTGAAGCACCTGATGGAACCATTCCTCTAAAAGGAAATGGAATATTTTCAAAGATTAATTCACATTCAACAGTTGGGTTTCCCCTACTATCAAAAATTTCTCTTGCAGTTATGTTTTTAAGTTTCATTTATTTTGCCGCCTTATTTATTTTATTGATAGTATTTAAAAGTTTTGGCATTTTATGTAAATAAATCATATTAGGGCCATCACTTAATGCTTTTTCTGGGTTTGGGTGTGTTTCAATAAAGAAACCTGCTATTCTCAAAGAAGAAGCAGCTTTAGATAAAGGAACTACATACTCTCTAGCACCTCCACTTTTTTTTCCCAATCCACCTGGAAGTTGAACACTATGAGTTGAGTCAAAAATAATTGGATATCCAAATTCTTTCATAAAATGAATACCTTTAAAATCATTAATTAAGTAATTATAACCAAATGAATTTCCTCTTTCAGTAATAAGAATTTTTTTATTATTTTCATTTTCAATTTTTTTAATGATATTTGAAACTTCTTTGTGAGATAAGAATTGTCCCTTTTTGACATTTACAATCTTTTTTGTTTGTGCAGCAGATTTTATCAAGTCCGTTTGTCTGCACAAAAACGCTGGAATCTGTATTACATCTAAAAATTCTGCTAACTTATCTACTTGGGAGGTCTCGTGTACATCTGATGTAATAGAAATTTGTAAATCATTTTTAAGATTTTTTAAAATATCTAATGATTTATCAAAAGAAATTTTATTTCTAATTGTTAGATCTGAACTTCTATTAGCTTTATCAAAGCTACATTTAAAAATTAAATTAAACTTTTCTTTTTTCGCATATTTAATTAAAGACTTTGCAACTTGTCTGACTAACTTTTCATTTTCTAATAGGCATGGACCAGATATTAATGTGAGTCTATCAGTATCATTTTTGATTAAATGTTTAGATAAAAAAACTGATCTAGGCATTTTTATTAATTAAACTATTTTTGATAAATGAGAAGAAGATAGGATGAGGCTTAAATGGCTTTGATTTTAGTTCTGGGTGAAACTGAACACCTAAAAACCATTTATGATTTTTATTTTCGATTATTTCCAATAATTTTTTATCTTTAGAAAAACCTGAGAAAACCAAACCTTTTTTTTCAATAAGTGATCTATATTTAGGGTTTACTTCATACCTATGTCTATGTCTTTCGTGAATTAATTTTTTTTTATAAACTTTTGAAGCTAAAGATTTCTCTTTTATATAGCAAGGATATGAGCCCAATCTCATTGTAGCTCCTAAATCATTCTCTTTGGTCCTTTTAACCTTTTGATTTTTTTTACTCCATTCAGTCATTAAGGATATGACATTATTTGTGTGTTTACCAAATTCAGAACTTCCAGAATTTTTCATTTTTAATACATTTTTAGTAAATTCAATAATAGATAATTGCATACCTAAACAAATACCCAAGAAAGGAATTTGATTTTCTCTAGCATGCCTTATAGCTTCTATTTTTCCACTTATACCTCTATTTCCAAAACCTCCTGGTATCAAAATACCTGCAGCCTTACTCAGTAACTCTCCAACATTTTTTTTATTTATAGTTTCAGAGTCTATCCATTTTATTTTAACATTTGTTTTATTATGAACACCAGCGTGATAGATAGCTTCATAGAGGGATTTATAACTATCTTTTAAATGGACATATTTTCCAATAATAAAAATATTTAATTCTTCTTTTGCCCTGGACTCTAACACTTCGAAATTTGTCCATTTTGAGAGGTCTTTTTTCTTTGTGGATTTTATATTTAAACTCTTGATGACTAGGTCATCTAACTTAGATTTAGATAAAAGTGATGGAACTTGATAAATACTTCCTACATCATAAGAGGGTATCACTGCATTTGTAGGTACGTTACAAAATAAACTAATCTTTTGAATTTCTTCATTCTTAATTTTTTTATTACTTCTACAAACTATTATATCAGGCTGGATACCTGCATTTAAAAGTTCTTTTACTGAGTGTTGAGTAGGTTTCGTTTTAATTTCACCTGATGTCTCTATATAAGGAAGTAAAGTTAAATGTATAAGAAGAGTGTCGAGTTGTCTTTCATTTTTAAATTGTCTAATAGCTTCTAAAAAAGGTAGGCTTTCAATATCTCCAACAGTACCTCCTATTTCACAGATAATTACGTCATCTTTATTAGTTGATTTTTTTATTGAATTTTTAATTTCTTCTGTAACATGAGGTATAACTTGAACTGTTGAACCTAAATATTCACCCTTTCTTTCTTTAGATAAAATAGTTGAGTAAATTTTACCTGAAGATATTGAATCATTTTTTGAGCATTTTATGTCAGTAAATCTCTCATAATGGCCTAGATCTAAATCAGTCTCATAACCATCATCTGTTACATAAACCTCACCATGCTGATATGGACTCATTGTTCCTGGGTCAACGTTTAGATACGGGTCTAATTTTCGAATTTTAAGTTTGATACCTCGAGCTCTAAGAAGAGAGGCTAATGATGCAGTGACTATTCCCTTACCAAGCGATGATACAACACCTCCGGTAACAAAAATTAATTTCACTGATTAGGCACTTCTGGAATCATTTCCTCTATAGACTCATCTAAAATAATTTCTTCCTGTACAGTCTCTAAATCAGTTGAAGAAGAATATTGTTTTGTGATTATTGCACCCATAAACAAACACCAAAATAAAAAACCAAAACCCAAAACATAAGTAATTTTTGTCATACCTGAAAATGAAGATTTGTTTGTTGTCATACCACCAGTAAGAGAAGTTTGAGTACCCAAACCTAAACTTCCACCTTCAGTTTTTTGGAATAATATTATTAGAATTAGAACTACTCCAATAATCGCACTTATAATTAGAAATAGGTTTATCATAATGTCATTTAAAGTGTTTAATAAATGAAGATTTTGTAGAAGCTGAGCCTACTAAAACTCCGTTTAAATTTTGTAAACTTAAAATATCTTTAATATTTGATAAATTTACCGAACCACCATATAAAATATTTATTTTTTTAAAAGAATAATTTTCCAATATTTTTGACAAAAAACCCAAAATATCGTCAATTTCTGATAATTTGGGTGTTAATCCAGTACCAATTGACCATAGAGGCTCATAAGCTAAGACGACTTCTTCATAATTATTAGATTTTTTAAATATTTTATTGATTTGTTTTTTTAAAAAAAATTTGGTTTTTTTTGATTTATAAATCTTTAACGGTTCTCCAATACAGACTATGGGCTTTATTTTATTAATTAAACAAAGATCTGTTTTTTTTTGTACAGTCAAATCCGTTTCACCAAAATTAGATCTGACTTCAGAATGTCCAAGAATACAATACTTAATCTTGTTATTTACTAAGTCTTCAATATCTATAGAGCCAGTACTAGCGCCTTTACCATGCAAATCTATATTTTGTGCAGCATATATATTTTTTGGATATCTAGATTTAAGAGAGAGATTATAAAAGTTATTTGGACTACAAATAAGTTTGTACTTTTTTGTAGATGGAAGCTTTGATACGATTTTAGATAAGTTCATACTTTCGGCTATATTTAAATATGATTTCCAATTAAATATTATATATTTCATAGGGTTAACTGATATCAAAATACTGAGATAAATGAAAACTAAAAAATTAATTGTCATTATATTTAGTGCTGCACTTGGAATAAGTTTCTTGTTCATTGGATTTGGATCTTATGTAGGTAAGACATATGTACTTAAAGTAGGAAATCAAAAGATATCATCTATTGAATTTTCTAGGGCATATGAAAACTATAAATCAGAAAATAGCCTCTCTAACCTGTCAGAACAAGAGGAGTTATTCTCAAAAGTTCAATTCACAAATCAATATGTAAATGAATTAGTGTTTATTAATTACTTAGATGAAAAAATTAGTATTAGTGATAATTCAAAAAAAGTAGTTTTAAAAAAATCACTAAATAATGATGAAATGTTCAGAAATTTAGACGAAGCATCCCTTCAAAATTACCTTAAAGAAATTGAAGGAAACATCTATATAGATTTATTTAATAATAGTCTTGATGCACAAAGCTTAGTAAGTAATGAAATTAATCCAGAACTTCTAATAGAAAAAGAGTTGAACATTTACGAAATTAAAAAAAATAATAATCTGATTAATTATCAGCTAGAAGAAGAGTTTTACACTGATAATGAATTATATGAAATCACAATAAATGAGATAAGTCTGAGAAATTATATAATAGAAGAAATTATAACCGATACAATTATAGAGAATTATTATAATGAAAATATTACTACTTTTATTGAGCCTAAAAATTATACATATGAACAAATAATTTTAGAAAATGATAGGAATGAAAGTTTTGTAGAACTCAAAAGTAGTAATAATTCTCAATTTAAATTATTTGAAGACGTTAATGAGAAATTAATTTTGCCTCAAGTGCTTAATAATTTAAAAAAACTTAACGTTGGGGATGAAAGTGAAAGTATTAAGATTGGTGAGAAATTCTTTTATGTAAAACTTTTATCATTCAAAGATGAATATCAATTGAATTTAAAAGATGCTTATGAAGGTATAATGAACACATTAACACAATTAGAGATTGAAAATTTTAAAATGACTGATGAAATTAAAAATATTGATAGTTATAGTACAAATCAAATTTTTTATTCTAATTCTTTTAATTTCTTAGAAAATATACCAGATCAATATAATTTTATTAACTTCAATCAAGCATCTGGGGAAATTAAAAAAGATAATTTTTTATTTCAATTTAATGTAAAAAAATTATTTAAAGAAGATTTACCTATTGATATTAAAGAAAAATTTTTAATTTCATATAGTAATTATAAAAAAAATATAGATACCTCTCATGGAGATGAATTATTAAATAAAACTGGTACAGTAAAAGTAAATTATTTTACTGACTCACTCACTATTAAGAATAATTATATTGAAGCAGAGGACTTGGAGAGAATTGTAATTATTAAAAATGATGAAAAATTAAAAGTGGTATTACCAAATGAGGTTATATATTTAGATATAAATTCAATAGGATCTATAGACTCTTTAAATATTAAACAAAACATTGTCAATTTAATTTACTCAAATATCATAAAACAAATAAAAAATAACATAGACATAGAAGTAGATAACGAACAACTTATTCAGCTTTAATATGTATGTACACGGTAAAAAGGTTTTCTTAGATACTGAAAATACAATTACGATTTACAATAAACTTGCTAAAAAATTTAAAGACGTCTCTATTTTAGAGTCTGTAATTGGAGGAGATAATAAAGGAAGATATTCAATTATTCTCTTCAATGTAAATCAAAATATAGAAATTTTTCATAATTATGCGTTAATTAATAATCGAAAGAAAATTATAAAATCACCAGATATCTTTATTAAGAACATTTATAAAAACTTAAAAATTAAAACATTATATGAACAAAATATACCACTCCCTGTCTTTATTGGTAATATTTGTTTTGATTTATGTAAATTTACACTTCCAAAATTAAGTTATGACCCTAGTAAAAATGAAATTGGAATTCCACTCGCACACTTTGTTAAACCAACAAATTTAATAATAATTGATAATGTTCTTAACGAAACTCACTTAATTGAGGTCTCAAATAATAAAAAAATTCCAACTAAATCTTTAAAAACTCTAGAGAGTTTACTCAAATCACCCTTTCATAAATTTAACAAATTAAATATTAAAAAATTAAAGAAGTTTAAAAATCATGTAAATAGAGAGGAGTTTTTAAAAAGAATAGATGAAATAAAATCAGATATCAAGGTGGGTGAAATATTTCAGGCTGTTCTATCTCAAAGATTTTCCAATGAATATTTAATTGATCCTTTCAATTTTTATAGGGCCTTAAGATCAATTAATCCCTCTCCTTATCTTGTTTTCTTAAACCTAAAAAACTATCAGATTATTTGTTCAAGTCCTGAAACTATGATCAAGGTAAAAAATAAAGAAATTACCTTAAGACCTATTGCTGGAACTAGAAGAAGAGGAAAAAATGAAATAGAAGATAATAATTTAAAAAACGAATTACTTAATGATAAAAAAGAGTTAGCAGAGCATTTAATGTTAGTAGATTTAGGTAGAAATGATGTAGGTCAAATTTCAAAAAATAATACAGTAAAAGTAACTGAACAAAATATAATAGAGTATTACTCTCATGTTATGCATATAGTAAGCAATGTAACAGGGGAATTAAAAAATAATTTAACACCAATTGATGTTCTTTTTGCCGGTTTACCTGCTGGTACAGTTTCGGGTGCACCTAAAATAAGAGCACTAGAAATATTAGAGAAACATGAACTTATAAATAGAGAATTTTACTCTGGATCAGTCTGTTATATAGATGCTAATGGAGATATGGATAGTTGTATCAACCTAAGAACAGCAATGATTAAAAATAAAAAGATATATGCTCAAAGTGGTGCAGGTATAGTTTTTGATAGTATAGCTAAAAACGAACACAGCGAGTGTATTAATAAAGCTAATGCTTTATTTGAAGCATACAAATTGGCTCATCAAATATAATGATTACATTAATAGATAATTACGATAGCTTTACTTATAATCTTTATCATTGTCTAAGTAAGCATGATGATGTTTTAGTTATTAAGAATGACTTAATACTAAAGAATTTTGACAAAATAATTAATAGTAAGGGTGTTGTGATTTCTCCTGGACCCAGTAATCCATTTAATGCAGGTGAATGTCTAGATTTAGTTCACCAAATTTACTCGTTTATGCCAATATTAGGAGTGTGTTTAGGTCATCAAATACTGGGTGTATATTTTGGAGCTAAAATAGATACTTTAAAAATACCCATGCATGGGAAAATATCGAATATTAAAAAAATTAATGAATGTAAAATTTATAAAAATATTAATGTGAATTTTAAAGCAACTAGGTATCACTCTTTATATCTAAATAAAGATAATTTTCCTAATAATTTAAAAATAACTAGTATTTCTGATGATGATAAAAAAATAATGAGTTTTAAACATGAATTATTTTCAATATTTGGAGTGCAGTATCATCCAGAAAGTATTGAAACTGTTATTGGTTCTAAAATTGTAGATAATTTTATGGAGTGTGTATGAAATATAACATAGGTGATACAGTTACTAATAAAAATATAAAATCTGTAATTAAATATTTATTCCATACAGATAATATAACTCATCAGGCAATAATCATTCATCAACTTAATAAATTAATTAATGATAGTGATATACTTTTGTCATTAAGAGATTACATATTTAAAAATTCAAATAAAATTAAGCAGTATCCTAATTCTTTAGATACATGCGGAACTGGTGGAGACGGATTAAAAACGCTTAATATATCTACAACGGTTGCTATCTTATTATCTTCTATTGGAATACCCATAGCAAAACATGGAAATAGGGCTGCTAGTTCATTAAGTGGTTCCTCAGATATTATCTCTGAATTAAAAATACCAAATGATAGGCATTCAAAAAAAATTATTAAAAGAATTTCAAATGATAAATTTGTATATTTAAATGCACCATTTTTTTATCCAAACTTAAGTAGAGTTGGAGAAGTTAGGAAAAAATTAGGTATAAAAACAATATTTAATTATATGGGTCCTACATTGAATCCATTAGGCGCAAAATTTCAAATATTAGGCACAATAGATAAGGTTTCTGCAGAAATTATGTCAAAAATATTATCAAAAATAAAAAATAAAAAATTTACTATTTTTTTTTCAGATGATGGATTAGATGAGATAAGTATATTTGCACCAACAAGTTTTTATTTTAAAAAAGAGAAAAGTATTACTAAAAGAAAAATTTCACACATGACTTATAAAAAATACCTTACCTCAAAATTAAATTTTAAAGATATCAAAGGTGGTTTACCATCTTACAATGCAAATAGATTAATTGAATTGTTTCAGGGAAAAAAAGATAGTTACAGAGATATTACAATAATTAACTCTATTTATGCAATGCAAACCATTAAACCAGATTATCAGTTTGATAATTGCTTTGAAATTTTAAGTAATTCTTTAGATAATTCCATAGCTTTAAATCATTTAAATAAAATTAAGAAGTAATGAATATTTTAGATCAAATAGTTTTAGAAAAAAAAAATCACTCAAAATATTTAAGTCAAAAGATAATTAAAGAAAATAATTTAAATTCAACTAATTCAAACTCTTTTTTGAATGCTATAGAAAGTAATTTATGTAAAAACAAAAATGCACTAATTGCAGAATTTAAGAGATACAGTCCATCTGTAAAAAGCTTTAATAAAAGTAGGTATCTTCAAGATGTTATTGAACAATATCATAAATCAAAATGCTGCTGCATATCAATTTTAACTGATAAAAATTTTGGAGGTAGTTTAAATGATATAAATGTTGCAAAAAAAATATCTAATAAACCAATTATAAGAAAAGATTTTATAATAAATGAAGCACAAGTATTTGAAACTAAAGAATTTGGTGCTGATGCAATATTATTGATTGCAAAAATTTTATCAAAAACAGAAATTAGTAAGTTATACAAACTAGCAAATAAAATTGGTTTAGATGTATTGATAGAAATTGAAAGTATATTAGAGGCTAAGAAGATTAGAGATATAGACGCTAAATTAATTGGAATAAATAATAGAAATTTGAAAGAACAAAAGATTGATATTAATAAATCAATTAGATTATCCAAAGTATTGAATAATAAAATAATAATTAGTGAAAGTGGAGTTACTGTATCAAATATTAAGAAAATTAAAAATAATAGTGGGATATCATCTTTTTTAATTGGTGGAAGTATTTTAAATAATGAAGATAAAATTAAATATATAAATAAATTATATATAGCATAATGAGTTTATCACACTTTAATAAAAAAAATAAAAATATTGAAATGGTTGATATTTCAAAAAAAAATAAAACAAAAAGATATGCAGAAGCTCATTCTAGGTTAAAAATTGATAGAAAACTTTTTCTTCTTCTTAAAAATGATAGAGAATTACAAAATAACCTATATCATACAGCTAAAATAGCAGGAGTTTATGCTGCTAAAAATACATCCCAACAAATTCCATTAACGCATAATATACCAATAGACTATGTGTCTTTAACATTTGAATTGGGGGAAAATGAATACATTTTGTTGAAGAGTATAGTTAAATCAAATTATTCTACAGGATTAGAAATAGAAGCATTAAATAGCGTTTCTTGTGCATCTATTACAATTTTTGACATGCTAAAATCATATAAAAAAAAAATTACTATTGAAAAAATAGAAATTGTAAAAAAAAGAGGAGGTAAAAATAATATTGGATGATATTTTTAAAACAATAAAATTAATTTCAAATTATCTTCCAAAAAAAAAATTATTTACTATTTATACGAAGAATTTAAAAAATAATAATTTTATTCAATCAGAGATAAAAATTCATAATAATATACCACCATATAATCAATCATCAATGGACGGTATAGCTGTAACAAATATAGGTAATAAATTTAAAATAATTGGAAGATCAAAGTTAAATGACTTTAATAATATTAAAGTTAATAAAGATGAGTGTTTGATAGTTAAAACTGGTTCATTAATTCCAAATAATATCAAATACATTATTCCTCAAGAACAAATGTTTATTAATAAGAATAATGCTTTTGTAATTAACTTTAACAAAAAAAATAAATTTATTAGAAAAAAAGGCCATATTTTTAAGAAGGGTGATAAAATTAACCTTCAAAACAAATATTTATCTTTTAAAGAGTTAAGTAGTTTAAAAAGTCTCAAAGAGACAAAAATTAAAATATTAAAGCCTTTAAAATTTAAAATAATATCTACAGGTAGTGAATTTACTAAAAAACATTTTATTTTTCCCACTAACGGTTTTTATTTAAATAAATTCATATTAATAAATAACCAAATAGTTGAAAAGAATATTCATTTAAGAGATGATCAAAAATTACTGCAAAAAGAAATTAATAATTCAAAATCAGATATTACAGTAATTATTGGAGGGACTGGAAAAAGTAAAGATGATATAGATTTTAATAATTTTAATCTAATTGTAGATGGTCTCGACTTAAAACCAGGGAGACCATTTAAATTGTTTATAAAACAAAATAGGATTTATTTATTTTTCCCTGGTAACCCTTGCTCATCTTTTGTATTAACCAACATAATTATAAAATCATTAATAGAAATTTATAACTTTAACAAATCTACTATTAACCATGAGATAATAGATATTAGGAAAATTAAATTTAATTTCAAAAACTATAATAGAAAATCATTTTTATTTGGATTTAGAGATAATAAAAATATTAAAATATTCAATAATCAAGAGAGTTCTAATTTAAAAAATATATTAAAGGCAAATTGTCTAATTTATTATGATAGAACTACTAAATTAAGATTGTATCAGGTTAATGACTAAGAACGCAAAAAAGCTATTAGAATTTTTAAGAAAATACATTGAAAAGAATAAGATATCTCCAAACTATGAAGAGATGAAAGAGCATATGGGTCTAAAATCAAAATCATCTATATTTCAATATTTGGAATACCTAGAGGAATTAGGTCATATCAAAAAAGACAAATTAAAATCAAGATCTATTGAATTAAATAGTGTAATACCATTCTATAATGAAATCTCTGCTGGTAAACCAATAGATGTTCTAAGTGATCAAATAGAGTATATTGATGTTAACAATTTTATAAAATCTGATAAAGCAAACTGTATTGCTTGTAAGGTACATGGAAATTCAATGGAGTCGTATGGTATTTTTGAAGATGATATAATTATATTAGAAAGAGTAACAAATTATAATTCTAATGATATTCACGCTATTCAAATAGATGATAGTGAGATAACCCTTAAAAAGATTAAACTAATCAAAGATGAAGTTGAGATATTTGGCGATCATAAAAATTTTTCTTCAGTTAGATATGAGAAAGATAGAATTAAAATATTAGGCAAAATGGTTAATTTAGTCAGAAAATATTAATGATAATAACAAGGTTTGCCCCCTCACCTACTGGAAATTTTCATATGGGTAGTTTAAGGACCGCTATTTATAATTATTTATATGCTAAAAAGAACAAAGGAAAATTTTTGTTAAGAATTGAGGACACTGATAAAGAGAGATCAAATAAAATTTATGAAGACGAAATCTTAAAAATATTTGATATTTTTAAACTACAATATGAAAATCTAATTTATCAATCAAAAAATTTAAGTGTTCATCAAGAATATTTAGAGAAACTGATATCTACTGATTTTGCTTATCAGTCAGATGATGGACCATATAAGTTTAGAATAAAAAGAGATAATGAATTTTTTAAATATGATGATTTAATTTTAGGAGAGGTAAAAATACCGTCAAACACAATAGAAGATTTCACGATAGCTAGATCTGATAAAACTCCCACATTTATATTATCAAATTTAATAGATGATTATTTTGAAAATGTTACCAATGTAATTAGAGGAAATGATCATACCATTAATACGGTTAAGCAAAAAATGTTATCTAATGCTCTGAACTTCAAAGAAATACATTATGCTCACATTCCACTTATACATGATATTCAAGGAAAAAAATTATCTAAAAGAGATAATACAACTAATGTTGAGGATTACTTAAATGATGGCTACTTAGCAGCATCCATATTTAATTTTATTATCAAATTAGGTAATAATTTTAATGATATTGAATACCTAAATATTGATGAAGCCGTTAAAAATTTTAATTTATCTAAGACAGTTTTATCACCTGCAAAATTTGATATTGAAAAGCTAAACTTTATTAATCAATATTATTTAAAAGAGTTATCTTTTTCAGATTTTAATAAATACTTAAATAAAGATGTAAAAAATCAAGTATCTAGTTTTAAGTTAGAGCCCATATATAAAGATATCTTAGAGAGATGTCATAAATATACAGAAATTAATCTAGAGGTAGTCAAACTTTATGATTTTTTTAAAAAAAATTCAGTTCTTGAGGTTGATAAGAATGAAAAAGATTTGATTAAAAAAATTCATATAATTATTAATAATTTGCATGATAATGATAATACTTTATTAATACTTGAAAAAAATGGCCTACCTTTAAAGAAAATTGGTAAGATAATAAGAAAAATTACAGTAAATTTTGAGTCTAAGATACCAATTGAAAAAATTTTTATATTCTTTGGTATTGAAAATATAAAAGAAAGACTATTATTATACATAAATGATTGATGAAAAAAGATTTAAATTAGTTGATACTAAAACTGGAAAAGAATATGAATTTGATGGTCTTAATGGCTCTATTGGACCTGATGTAATAAATATTTCATCTTTATACAAAAAAACAGGTCTGTTTACGTACGATCCAGGCTTTACATCTACCGCTGCTTGTAATTCTAAAATTACATATATTGATGGTGAGAAAGGTGTCCTCCAATATAGAGGTTACCCGATCGAGGAACTTGCTAATCATAGCTCTCATTTAGAAGTTTGTTACTTACTTATGCATGGTGAACTACCCTCAGAGAGTGATAAAAATGAATTTGAAGAAATAATTAAAAATCACACTTTACTTAATGAACAAATAATTCAATTTTACAAAGGCTTTAGAAGAGATGCTCATCCTATGGCTATGATGATTGGAATTGTAGGTGCCCTATCATCTTTTTATCATGACACTTTAAATATTGAAGATCCAGAACACAGAATGATAGCTTCACACAGAATACTAGCAAAAATGCCAACTATTGCTGCTATGGCATATAAATATTCTGTAGGACAACCTTTTGTTTATCCAGTTAACAAACTTAATTACGCAGACAATTTTTTACATATGTGCTTTGCAACACCAACAAAAGAATATGAAATAAACCCACTTTTTTCAAAAATAATGGACCAAATATTCATTCTTCATGCTGATCATGAGCAAAATGCATCTACATCTACTGTACGAACTGCAGGGTCTTCATTAGCAAACCCATATGCATGTTTATCAGCAGGCATTTCCTCACTTTGGGGTAAGTCTCATGGTGGAGCTAATGAAGCTGTGATAGATATGCTTGATGAGATAGTTTCAAATGAATTACAGCCAAAAGATTTCATAGAAGAAGTTAAAAATAAAAAAAATAAAATTAGATTGATGGGATTTGGGCATAGAGTATATAAGAGCTATGACCCTAGAGCAAAAGTATTAAAAAAGAGTACCGAAGATTTATTTAAAGATTTAAAAATAAAGTCTAAAGATCTTGAAGTAGCAAAAGAAATTGAAGAATTAGCATTAAATGACTCCTATTTTAAAGAAAAAAATCTCTATCCAAATGTAGATTTCTATTCAGGAATACTCCTAAAAGCTCTAGGTATACCCACCTCAATGTTCACACCAATTTTTGCTGTTGGAAGAACAGTTGGATGGTTATCGCAATGGAAAGAAATGATTGAAGATAATGAATTTAAAATTACAAGACCTAGACAACTGTTTACAGGTGATAAAAATAGATCCTATAAAAAAGTTCCTGATAGAGAGAAAAAATCTATATTTAATTTATTATGGCTTAAGAAAACTTTTCTAAATAATCAATAATCATATTTGGACGAAAACTAGTAAAATTACTATTTGTCAGACCACTTAACATTTCGTTTCTATAATTAATCAAAGATTTTTTATTAGACCTTACATTTTTGAAAAATGATAATAAGTTTTCAGCATTAAAATCACTTTGGATAAACTCTTTTATAATTTCTTTTTTATTAAAAATATTAACTAATGATAAAAATTTAGATCTAACAAATAATTTAAAAATTAAATAATTAATATAATTTGCTTTATAAAAAATTATATGAGGAATATTTGAAAAACATAATTCTAAATGCACAGTACCTGAACAAGCAAAAGCAAAGTCTAGTTTTGAGATTTTTTGATAATAAGAATCATTATTTACATGAAAAATTATATTAGAATTTTTATTTAATGTGTTTTTAATAAATTCCTTAAATTCTTCTGTAATGAAAAAATTAAAAATAAGGTCTTTTTGATCTTTAAGACTATTAAGAAGTTTGTTAACAGTATAAATATTTTTATGTATTTCTTGACGTCTACTGCCTAAAAAAATACCAATATTCTTTAAAGAACCATCATAACTATTTGAAGAATGAGTTTTATTCATTAAAGGGTGTCCTATATATCGATATAGATTTGGTTTATAGTATGGTTGTTCAATTTTAAATATTGAAAAAATTCTATCAAAATTACTGTTTATAAAATTAGCTTTTTTAGATTTCCATATAAAAACTGATGGACCTACAATTTGACAATATTTAATTTTATCTGATTTAAATTTTTTTATATAAAATTTTGAAAAATCAAATGAGTCTACAAAAAAAATGTGAGTGAATGAATGATCTAAAATAGCGTCATTAACTTTACGTCTTAACTTAAAGAGATAGTTTAAATTAGCTATTATATTTACGAGTCCCATAATAGAATTAATTTTAATATTAGTGATATCAATAAAATCTTTGTAATTATTTTCCATACCAAAAGTACATATTTGTTTTTTATGAATATTAAAAAAGTTTTCGTCAAGTATCGATTTAAGGATTTGTCTTCCAGATTGTTCAAGAGTAATAAATAAAACCTTCATTACATAACTATAAGTGAGATTTTATTAGATTTGATTTGCTTTAAAAATTTATGTTTTTCTGAGATTAAAATGTCGCATTTAAATAAACAAATAACACGAAATTTATACTTAATTAATAATTTTAATGTTTCCAAGCCTATTACAGGAAAATCGATTTCATCTATTTGATCATATTTCTTAGACTTTACAAAAATCAAATTATTAAATTTAGAGCTAATTTTACCTATCCTAGTAATCATATCATTAGTTCCAAAAATATCCTCCATAGCTATTAACCTACTGCTATTAAAAATAAATGATTGACCAATATTCATCGAATATAATTTTTTAATAAAAAACTTTTTTTTTCTTAATTGAGTTACAATTTTTTTATTTTCTTTATGAACGTATTCATCATTATTAGTAGCTAGCATATCTTTTAAAATTTTTTTTTGTGAAAGTAGAGTTAATTTATTGTTCAATAAATATTTCTTCAATATTTTAGACTGATCATTAATATTATTAAGAAAAAAATCCTTGGAGATTAAAAGCTTTGATTTTATCGATAAATTAATTTTATTTAGTGGTGGAAGATCTACATATCCTATAATAACTATTTTTTGTAAATTTTTAGATTTTATAAATGAAATAATATTTTCTAAATTTTTTATATTAAATTGCTTATAATTATTTTTGAAATTTTTTTTAATAGATTTGTTTTCATTAATAATAATTATTTGACCTAATAATTTTTTATAATTTAAATAATTAGCTACTTCATTTACAAATACTCCTGATCCAGCTATTAAGCAAATATCATTTTTGTATATGGCCAAGTTTTTCATTCAAAATTGATTTATATTTATAAAATATACTCTCTACTTTATCGTTAGTTGAAAGATTGATATCTTTACTGATAAATCTTTCGTGCAAAGCATTAATTTTATTAATATCTTCTTTATTAAAGTTATTCCTTCTTATTCCTACTAAATTCAAACCTCTTAATTTTGCTCTGTTACCAATAGCTAGGCTAAATGGTAATACATTTTTATCAATTCCGCTCATTCCCCCAATCATTGAGTAAGAACCAATAGTTACAAACTGTATTACTGCTGATAAACCACCTATCACAACATTATCAAGAATATTTACGTGACCACCAAGTGTGACTTGATTTACAAAAATATTATTATTATTTATTTTACAATCATGGGCAATGTGCACTCCAGTCATAAAAAGGTTATTATCATTTATACTAGTTATCATCCCGCCCTCTTTAGTGCCTTTACTTATTGTAACATTTTCTCTGAATGTATTTGAATTTCCAATTTCTAAAAAACTTTCTTCTCCGGAAAATTTAAGATCTTGAGGATCACATCCTATGTTAGAGAAAGGATAGAAAATATTATTCTTTCCAATTGATGTATTTCCAGTAATAGAGATATGCGATTTTAATTCTGTGCCATCTCCAATTGAAATATTTCCCTCAATATTACAGTAAGGGCCTATTTTAACATTCTCTCCTAATTTAACAGATTTACTTACTGAACTACTTGGGTGAATTAGGGACGTCATGTATCATCGCTGAGAAAATGCATTGTGCATGTATAACATCATTTACAAAACATTTACCTTCAAATTTGTAAACATTCTTAACTTTGTTTAAGCGATTAACTTTAAGATCCAAAACATCTCCTGGAATAATAGGTTTTCTAAACTTACATTTATCAATTGTCATAAATGATACACCTGGATTTTTCATAGAGTCCTTAAGTTTCATAGCAACTGTAAAACAAGCTGCTTGAACTATAGCTTCAATCACTAAAACACCAGGCATAAGAGGCCTACCAGGAAAATGACCTTGAAAAAAGGGTTCATTTATAGTTACACATTTTCTTGCATGTGCTGAAACATCTGGTTCAAAATCAATAATGCTATCAATAAGTAAAAAAGGATACCTATGTGGTAAGATTTTTTGAATATCGTTAATGTCCATTTTTTCTTTGTCTAATTATATTTTTTTTCCATTCTTTTATATCAATGGCAGGAAATCCAGCAACAACAGAATTTTCTTTGATATTTTTTGTAACTCCACTTCTAGCTGCTACAACAACATTATCACCTATTTTCAAATGACCAGCAAAACCAACTTTGCCTCCAACTGTTACATTATTTCCAATAACAACGCTGCCTGAAATACCAGTTTGTGCAGCAATACAAGCATTTTGACCAATTATAACATTATGAGCAACATGTATTAAATTATCTAACATTGAATTTTTACCTATGTATGTGTAATCAATTTTAGCTCTATCAATCGTACATCCTGAGCCTATGTACACATTATCATCAAGAATTACTATACCTATTTGAGGATTTAAAAATGATGAGCCTCTTACTTTATAATCAAAACCAAATCCGGTAGTACCTATTGATGTATTATCGCAAACAACTACATTATTTTTAATTAAAGAATTTTTAATTACAACATTATTAAAATTATTAATGAGAGTTTAATTAACAAAAGAATAACTAATAATTTTGATATATTAGATATATCTTCACTTACAATTCCAAGGGATAATTCAGTTTTATTTTTAGATAAAAAAATAAGTTTTTCTGGATTAAATTTAAATACTATTCTTTTTGTTACAGATAAGGAATATATTTTTAATAATGAAAAATTAATAAATATTCTTCTGGTAAAAAATATAAGTTCGACTTGGAATACAATAATTAATTCTATTTATTCACATGAAGATAGTATTGATTATGATGACG
>CACKOX010000025.1 GCA_902601865.1 uncultured Alphaproteobacteria bacterium
TATAGTTTTTTATAAATTTACAAGGTGTATTCAATGCTCTTAAAACACCTAGTGGGGACCAACTAAACTTATACTTAAATTTATTTGGAATATGAGGGAACCCACCGCACATACTTAATATTGATATTTCATCAACCAATGGAGGTGAGATACTTTTTTTAAATTGATGAAATAGTTTGTGTGATAAAAGATGATCTATCCCTGGGTCTAATCCAGTTTCGTTTAAAAAAAGACAATTATTTTTTATGAATTGAGTCTCTAATTCAGTGTACTTGTTATCAAAGTAACTAGATGTGATTAAATGACATTTCTTATAAATTGCAAGTTTAGCGATATCATAGTGCATGCTAGCTGGTAACATTGAAACTATAATGTTGTTAGCTTTAAATTTTTTTTTTAAATCATCAAAGTTAAGATGATTAATTGTTAATCTATTATTTAAAAGTTTACTGGCTTTATCAACAGACCGATTCCATACCTCTAGATCATGTCCTTTTTCATGAAGATATAATATCCCTGGTGGAGAAGATAAACCTACACCAAGCCAATGAATTTTATTAAAGATCATTTTTAAGAATTTAGAATAATTCTGGTTAAATTTGTATAAAATTACAAGATGAAATTAATTCCTGAGTGGAAGGACCATGAGAAGTGCCTTATTGCTTGGCCATGTAATAAAGATTTATACGGGTCTGTTATTGAAGATGCTAGGTTAGAAATAGCTAATTTTGCAAATCATATTTCAGATGATGAACAGGTTGAAATTTATTGTAATTCTTCTGACTTTAAGGAATGCCTACAAATTATATCAAATTCAAAAATTAATATCACTCAAACCAATTTAGATGACTCCTGGATGAGAGATGTTGCACCAATTTTTTATAAAAATAATGGAAGATTAGAGAGTTATTCTTTTAATTTTAATGGTTACGGTAAATACCCTAATTATGAAAATGATAATAAGTTATCAGAATTTATTTCAAGTCAATTAAAGCTCCCAATTAAAAAAATTGATTTAACATTAGAAGGTGGCGCAATAACTTATGATGAAAATGGTAATTTATTTACAACTGAAAGCGTGCTTCTGAATCCAAATAGGTCCAATCCTAAAAAAAATATTATTGAGAAAAAACTTACAACATTATTTGATTTGAACTCGATAATTTGGCTTCCAACGGGACTGGAGGGTGATGATACTGATGGCCATATAGATAATATTTTTTGTCCAATAGGTGATCAGAGATATCTTATTGCAAAAAGTAATGACCAAACAACATTTGATTATAAATCTTTAACTGAAGCTAATTTAATTTTAAATAGTAAGTTATCATTGACAGTAAATAATTTAAAAATTATTGAGATACCACTACCTTCAAATAAAATTATACATAATAAAAAACTCGTTGCATCATATATAAATTTCTATTCTACTAAAAATACAATATTCATTCCAAAATTTAATGTAAAAGAAGATGAGGAGGTCTATGATATCTTTAAATCATTATTTAATAACAAAAAAATTGAAATGATAGAGTCGGCAAATATTAATTACGGTGGTGGAAATTTACACTGCATTACCATGAATGTTCCAAAATTATGAATGTAAACGTTGCAGTATCCCAATTTAAGTCAATAAAAGAAGACAAAGAATCTAATATCAATAAAGCACTTTATTTGGCTGGTGAGGCATCAAAACAAAAAGTTAATATTCTTCTCTTACAAGAGTTATTTCAAAGTGAGTATTTTTGTTCAACACAAGATGAAAAGTTTTTTGATTATGCTATTGAATTTCCAAATAATAAATTATTTGAAACATTCTCAAATTTTTGCAAAAGCCACAATATGGTAATACCAGTGAGTTTCTTTGAGAAAAAAGATAGAAATTTTTTTAATTCTTTGGTCTTAATTAACTCTGATGGAAAATTAAGTGAGCTTTACCGTAAGTCTCATATACCCGAAGGACCTGGATACAATGAAAAATTTTACTTTGAACCTGGAGATACAGGTTTTAAGGTTTTTAAAACTAAGTTTGGAAATATTGGCTGTGGAATATGTTGGGATCAATGGTTTCCAGAGTGTGCTAGGTCAATGACTTTATCTGGTGCAGATATTTTATTATTTCCTACTGCGATTGGTTCAGAACCTCAGGACCCTTTATTAGACTCTAAAGATCACTGGCAAAATGTTATGAGGGGACATGCAGCTGCAAATCAAATTCCTGTTATTGCATCTAATAGAATTGGTACAGAGGTAGAGGGTTCAATTTCTGTTACTTTTTATGGCAGTTCTTTTATTGCTAATCATTTAGGTAATATTGAAATTGAAATGAATAAAGAAGAAGAAGGTTTTGTATTTAAAAATTTTAATTTTTCTGAGATAGCTAAATATCGCCAATCTTGGGGTAATTTTAGAGACCGAAGACCAGACCTATACAAAAATATTTGTGATTTTTAACTAAAACTATCATATTATTTTATTACTACTTAAATGAAGAGGAGAGGTAATATGAATAAATTTCTAACAACTCTTTTAGTCTTAATGCTTCCTATGAGTTTAAGCGCTAAAGAAGAGTTATTTATATATAATTGGTCAGATTATATAGCAGAAGATACCATTGCAAACTTTGAGGAAGAAACTGGTATTGATGTAACTTACGATGTTTTTGACTCTAATGAAGTTTTAGAAGCTAAGCTTTTAGCTGGAGGAAGTGGCTATGACTTGGTCGTTCCCTCAGGATCTTTTATGGAAAATCAGATTAAAGCTGGAGTTTTTCAAAAACTAGATAAAAGTATGATTCCAAATCTTAAAAATTTAGATCCAAGTGTTTTAGAAAAAACAGATGCTCATGACCCCGGTGGTGATTACTCTGTAAATTATATGTATGGAACAACTGGTATTGGTTATAACGTTGCCGCTGTTGAAGAAAGAGGTGGAGATGTTGAGTCCTGGGATATCATATTTGATGTAAATGAAATTTCTAAATATGAGGACTGCGGTGTTGCTTTTTTAGATGCACCAAGTGAGATTGTAGAAATTGCACTCAATTATCTAGGTCATGATCCAAATACAGAAAATACTAAAGCTAATCAAGAAGCTTTAGACTTATTAAATAAAATTAGACCATATATTAAGTACTTTGACTCATCTCAATACATAGATGATTTAGCCAACGGTGAAATATGTTTAGCAATTGGTTGGTCAGGTGATGTTTTCATAGCAGCATATGAAGAAATAGAAGAAGTTTGGTATTCAATTCCTAACGAAGGGACTGTTATTTGGTTTGATATGATGGGAATACCAGCAGATGCTAAAAATGTAGAAAATGCTCATAAATTCATTGACTATATTTTAAGACCAGAAGTTGTTGCTGAAATTACTAATTATGTTTGGTACTCCAATCCTAATTTAGTTGCCAACACAACCGATGGACTGATAGACCCTGAAATTCTCTCAGATCCAGCAATTTATCCTACAGAGGAAACTTTAACTAAACTATTTGCAGATACCGCAGACTCACCTCAAAAGTCCAGAATATCTTCAAGAGTATTTAATAGCTTTAAAGCTACTCAATAAATTAATTTTAAGGCGCAACTTGGTGTCAAGTTGCGCCTTAAACTAACTTTCATGTCAAATTCTTTCTTAGAAATAATAGATGTAACTAAAAGATTTGGTGATATCTTGGCATTAGATAGAGTTAATCTCAAAATAGAAAAATCTGAAATATTTAGTCTGCTTGGTTCATCAGGTTGTGGAAAATCCACCCTTTTAAGAATTATTGCTGGTTTTGAAAAACCTGATCAGGGAAAAATATTACTTGAAGGAAATGATATTACTAACCTTCCTCCATACATAAGACCACTAAATATAATGTTTCAAAATTATGCTTTATTCCCCCATCTTAATGTAACTAATAACATCAAATTTGGACTAAAAGAGGAAAATTTTTCAAAGCAAGAAATCAATAATCGTGTCAATGAAATTTTGAATTTATTAGAGTTAAATGGCCTAGAGGAAAGAAAAGTGAATGAAATATCTGGTGGCCAACAACAACGTGTTGCATTAGCAAGGTGTTTAGTAAAAAAACCAAAATTACTTTTATTAGATGAACCACTTGCTGCGCTAGACAAACAACTAAGAATACAAACGCAATTCGAGTTAGTTAACTTGCAGAATAAATTAGGTATTACATTTATAATAGTTACTCATGACCAGGAGGAGGCAATTTCATTATCTGACAGAATGACTATTATGCAAAATGGTGAAATTCTCCAAGTTGGAAACCCTGTTGAAATTTATGAAAAACCTAAGAATACATATATTGCAAATTTTATAGGCACAGCAAATATATTTAATATTCTAAACAAAGATAATCAAATAATAATTGAAGAGTTAAATTACGAAATTAAAAATATTAATAATAAAAATTTTAATAAATGTTTAATAAGGCCTGAAAAAATTGATATTAAAAAAATTGAAAATCAATCTGATAACTCAAATGTTGGTATTGTAAAAGAGATAGCTTATCTGGGTAGTTATACTAAATACTTGATTGAAGTAAATGGAATTCAATTTTACTCATTTATGCAAAATAGTTTAGTTTCAGATAATCTACAAATTAAGTGGGATGATAAAGTTGAATTCAAATTTAATGATTCATCAATATTTTTGTTTAATGATTAGATACTTAAAAAAACAAAATTTCTGGTTCGTTTTTACCCCTTATTTTTGGCTTGTTTTATTCTTTTTTATCCCCTTAGCTTTAATTTTTAAAATTTCAATATCTGTATCTGAATGGGGCATGCCACCTTATAGAGATCTTTTTTCCTTATCTGAAGATGGATTTAAAATTGACTCAACACTTAGTAATTACCTTTTTATTTTTTCAGATCCTTTTTATATCAGATCTTACTTAAATTCATTGTCCTTAGCTTTTACATCAACAATATTATGTTTAGTAATTGGCTATCCGATAGCTTTTTATGTCGCTAAATCTCAAGCAAACATAAGGATCATTCTTTTAGTTTTGCTTATCATTCCATTTTGGACTTCATTTCTTTTAAGAGTATATGCTTGGAAAGTTTTGCTTCAAGGTTCTGGTATTATTAATTCCATTCTCATACATTTAGGTTTTATAACTGAGCCTATATCAATGCTACATAACCACTATGCGGTAATTTTAGGAGTAGTTTACACGTATCTACCATTCATGATTTTGCCTCTATATGGATATTTAGTTAAGTTTGATCTAAACTTGATTGATGCTGCTAATGATTTAGGAGCAAAGCCTGTAAATACATTTTTAAAAGTAATCCTACCTTTATCATTACCAGGTATTATTGCGGGCAGTATGTTAGTTTTTATACCAGTGGTCGGAGAATTTGTAATTCCAGAGATGTTAGGGGGTAGTGATAAACTTTATTTTGGAAAAATAATCTGGGATGAATTTTTTGTTAATAGAGATTGGCCTGTTGCTAGCGCACTCGCAATGTCAGGAATTGTAATTCTAGTTTTTCCAATAGTTATTTTTCAATTAATGTATGCAAAATACAATTTTAAGAATGAATAAACTTTTTTTCAAAATATTTACCTTAACTATAGGTTTCTCCTTTCTCTACTTCCCCATTTTAACACTTATTGCCTATTCTTTTAATGACAATAAAAGAGTAATGGTTTGGAAGGGATTTTCATTTAGATGGTATAAAGAACTATTTCAAAATGAACAAATATTAGAGGCTTTTTATACAAGTATAAAAATAGCCTCTTTATCTGCAACTTTTGCAACGATTATGGGGGTGATGATAGGTTTTTCATTAACAAGAATATCAAAAATACCAGCTAGACCCTTTTTTATTTTCTTAAGTTCTTCTCCTTTAGTTATGCCAGAGATAATCTTAGGTCTGTCTTTATTATTATTTTTTATATCATCTAATCATATAATTGGCTTTCCTTCTTCAAAAGGACAGCTCACAGTTTTAATTTCACATATAACGTTCTCAGTAGCTTTTGTAGCAGTCATAATTCAATCTAGATTAAGTAGTTATGATAAAAATATTGAAGAGGCCGCTCAAGATTTAGGAACAATTCCTAATATGATTTTTTGGAAAATTACAGCACCTGTTATATTACCCTCTATTATATCTGGCTGGCTGCTTGCATTTACACTTTCCTTGGATGATTTAGTTGTTGCTAGTTTTACTACTGGACCTGGCGCTAATACTTTACCTATTGTGGTTTTCTCTAAAGTCAGATTAGGTTTAAGCCCTGAGGTAAATGCTCTATCAGCAATTATAATGTTGATTGTTGTATTAGCTGCAATTAGTATTTATTTTATTAATCGATCACACATTAAGAAGTAAATATTCTCTCTCCCAAGCTGTAATTATTTTATTATATGCATTAACTTCTAAGTCTTTAATTGAACAAAATAATTCTATGAAAGTTTCACCAAATATTTCTTTAGCTTCTTTAGATCTAGAAAAAGTATCAATTGATTGATAGATACTTTCTGTTAAAGATACATTGACATTATAAGCTGCTTTTTTTGTTTCTGTTGTAGCTTTTAATTTTTTTTTAATACCCAAGTATCCTGCAGATAAAGTAGCAGCTATTGCTAAATATGGATTAACATCTGAGCCACATAATCTATTTTCAATCCTTGCTTGATTAGCAGAGTTATAATTTGGAACTCTAAAGCCACAAGTACGGTTTTCAAAACCCCAATTTAAATTAAAAGGAGTTCCTTCTTCCCAATAACCTCTTAATCTCTTAAATGAATTAACGTTAGGAGCAAAGAGAGGTAAAAAAGACTTAGAATATTTTTGCAATCCTCCTAAATAGTTATCAAAAAGTTTTGTTGTTTTGAGATTTTTATCAACGAATATTGGTTTGCCTTTTTTTAAAATTGATTGGTGTATATGCATGGAGTTACCAGGGCTGTCTTCCATTGGTTTAGCCATAAAAGTTGCATATAAATTATGTTTTAAAGCAGTTTGTCTTAGAGTTCTTTTAAATAGAAAAACCTGATCTGCTAGATCAAGAGGATTTCCATGCTTGAAGTTAATTTCCATCTGCGCAGGTCCATCTTCGTGGTTTATATTTTCGACATCTAATTCCTGAGCTTCGCAATAATCATATAAGTCCTCAAAAATATGGTCAAACTCATTAACTGCATCGATCCCATAAGACTGGTTTCCTTTTTCTATTCTTCCTGATTGCCCACTTGGTGTCTCCAATGGGTTATCAGGGTCATTATTTTTTTTTACTAAATAAAATTCAATTTCAGGAGCAACAATGGGCTCTAGTCCCATTTTTTCATAAAGACTTATAACTTTTTTTAAAATACCTCTCGAATGAACTTCTATAACATTATCATTATTATCAACAGCATCACATATTACTTGAGCAGTTGGTTCATCGTACCATGGCACAGTTCTAAGAGTGCTAAAATCAGGTTTTAAAATAAAATCACCATCAGTAGGATTAAGAATTTGATCATCTATTGAATAAGTTACATCTCTTGATACTGCTAATTTAAATAGGGCAAGAGGTAACCTCAAGCCACCAGAGTCAATTGAACTTAAAAATTTTTTTGTAGGTAGTATCTTACCTCTTGGAATACCTGAATTATCAGGGATCATACACTCAACCTCAGTAATTTTATTTTTCTTTAACCAATCAACATAATCATTCATAGCTATAACTAACCTTTAAAATTTGATACTTATGTATCTGATGGATTACTCAGATAATTATTATGTAAGAACAAAAGCATTCAACCTTAATACTAACAAATTAAGTGAGAGCTTACAATGTGATGTTTGTATCATTGGTGCAGGATTATCAGGGATTTCTTCAGCATTGTATTTATCTAAGATTAACCCTAGTTTGAATATAGTCATTTTAGAAAAAAATAAAGTAGGTTGGGGAGCATCTGGAAGAAATGGTGGACAGTTATTACATAGCTTTTCAGGTGAAAATTATTCTGGTCAAAAACATACGCAAGAGGAAATTAAGACATTATGGCAATTCACATTAGAGGCCGTTAGAGAAGTAAAAAAAAATATTAAAGATTTAAATATACAGTGTGATTTAATTGAAGGTTATATACAAGCTGCAGTTAATAAATCTCATGACGAAGAACTAAAAAAATATGTTGACCAGTTGCAAACCGAATACAATTATGAGTCAGCGACATATCTCTCTAAATCTCAAATGGAGCAGTATTTTGAGAGTCCATACTATAAATCTGCAATGTATGACTCAGAATGTGGCCAAATTCATCCTCTAAACTATTGTTTAGGATTAGCAAAAGAGCTATTAAAAAATAAAAATTGTAAAATATTTGAAGATACAGGAGTGATTTCATATAACTCTCAAAATAAAGTAACAATAAATACTGAAAAAAATATTAATATAAAAGCAGATAAGTTAATTATCTGTTGTAATGCTTATATTGGTGACTTGAATAAGAGTTTAAGAAGAAAGATAATGCCTGTCAAAACTTATGTATCTGCATTTACACAAATTCCAAAAAAAGAATTAGATAAGTATTTTCGAAAACCTATAACAGTTGGTGATATGTTATTTGTATTAAATTATTTTAGATTAGACTCGAATAATAATTTGATTTTTGGTGGAGGTGTAAGCTACTCAAATATTGATCCAATTAATTTAGAACTATCTTTAAAAAAAAGTATTAGAAAAATCTTACCTGGATTAGAAAAATTTAAAGCCTGGTGTACTTGGAGTGGACATGTTGCTATAACTGTAAATAGATTTCCTCACATTGGAAGTATTGATAATAATATCTTTTTTGCTCAAGGATATTCAGGTCATGGTTTAGCTATAACAACTATGGTTGGAAAAATGCTTGCCGAAGTTATCTCTAATCAAAATAACAATTTGAGTTTATTTGAAAAATTTAAACATAAAAATTTTCCAGGATTTGGAATCATAGATAAACCTTTGCTAGTTTTAGCGATGAGCTATTTTAAATTAAAAGACCATTTAAGCCTTAAATAACTTATTTTTTCCTAATTTAAAATCAGGATCCAAATGTTTCTTTAATTTTTTTAAAAATATGTAATTTTTATTTGGTTTATATTTTTTTAAAAGGTTATTCTTTTTTAAACCCAGTCCGTGTTCTGCAGCAACACTTCCTTGATTTTTTATTGTAAGTTCGTAAATAAATTTTGATAAATTTGAACAGTTTTTTTTTGTTAAGGGATTGACTTTGAAATTACAATGTAAATTACCATCACCTAAATGCCCAAAAAAGTAAGGTGTGAACTCTTTATTATTTTTAGTAAATGTGTTTATTTTATTTATAAATATTGACCACTTATCTAAAGGTAAGGAAATGTCAAATTTTTCTGTAAAATTATATTTTATTTGATTGTAAACTAATATTTCTCTTTTTTTCCATATCCATGATTTTGCTTTATTATCCTCTCTCTTATTAATAACTAAATTCATTGAACTAAAATATTTTTTTAATTCATTTTTATAATTTTTATTATCATTTGATTGTATTTCTATAATTAAATTATAATTATTTTTATTTTCATTAAACAATAAAGAACTTGGTAGAGGAAAGATTATTTCAAAACTTGTCAGATTATCAAAATACCTATTTCTTAAATATTTTAATAATCGAATAGATTTATTAAGACTATTAATTTGAATTAAATAGGTAGATTTATAATCTTTTTTAGGAATTAACTTTAAGCTTGCTCTTGTAATAATTCCAAATACACCCTCAGAACCACAAAATAATTTCCATAATTTAGGTCCAAAATTATCTTTTTTAAGTTTATTTAAAAAATTTAAAATTGTTCCATCACTTAGAACTACTTCTAGACCATTTAAATGATCTTCTATGTTTCCATACCTTAGAGTTTGAAGTCCTCCAACATTAGTTGAAATATTTCCCCCAATTGTGCATTTATCATTTGGAGCAATATTAACAGGAAATAGTAGTTTCTTACTATTTGCAGACTTTTGTATGGTTTTTAACAAAGTACCACCTTGAGCAGTTATTATAAAATTATTTGTATCTACTTCTTCAATACGATTCATTTTTTTAAAATCTATTAAAATTGTTTTCTCAAATTGTGGTTTTGTTCCATCGACCCTATTTGTTTCCCCACCAATGGGTAAAATATGATATTTAATTTTCTTAGCAAATTTTACTAGTTTTGATACTTCCGATGTATTTTTAGGCAAGGCAACAATTTGATTATTTCTTTTAATAGTTTTTATTGGAAATTTCATTTAGATGCTCTTAGTAACCTATCATTTATAGCCAAACCTATTTTTTTATATGGAATAGGTGCAATGCTTATGTTCTCGTACAAATCATTATTATCTGCCAAATAGATAAAATGATAAAGATTTTGGGCTGCTTCTTTAAGGTTTCCTATTCTACTTAAATTTTTAAATTGGCCTTTTTTATCCACTCCAAAGTTAATAAAAGCTGATTTTTTTTTTAACTGTTTAACATTTAAATATATTTTTTTCTTAGGAGAATAATGTTTTTTTGAAGTCCCAGAGAAATTTAAATTTTTACCTCTTTTGTTAATAAGCATATAGGGTAATATTTTTTTTATATTGTCTAATGAAATTAGTCCTGGTCTGATGATTTTAAGTTTATGGTTAGATATTTTGACCAGAGTTGACTCTATACCAACTTTACATTTTCCATCATCAATAATTAATAAATTCGTATCAATAAATTGTTTAAAAACCATTTCACTATTTATGGGACTTAATTGTTTATATTTATTTGCAGACGGCATTACAAGGGGCTTACCTAATTTATCTATCAAATTAAGTGTAAATTTATTATTAGGAATTCTTACAGCACATTCATTATTTAAGGTCAATGATAAGGGTATTTCTTTCGATCTTCTTTTCAAGACAAGTGTCAGTGGCCCAGGCCAAAATTTTTTACCTAAAATTAAATTTTCATCATCCAACTTGAAGAACTTATTAACCATCATTAAATTTGAACAATGAAATATTAGTTTTTTATTTAAGGGTCTTTTTTTTAATAAATAAATCTTTTTGGCTGATTTTACACTAGTTCCTAAACCAGCTAATCCATACACAGTCTCCGTAGGCAAAACAACTAAATCATATCTTAGTAGTTTAGTCTTTATGAAACGAGTAAGTTCCTCTGATAAGTCTCTTTTTATTACTATGGGCATAATTTACATAATTAGATATATTTTAAGTATTCTGTTAAGATTAATTAATATTATTTTACAACTTTATGAATATTTGCGCCATTATTCTTTCTGCTGGAAAAAGCAAAAGGTTTAAATCATCTAAACCAAAATTTTTACATGAAATCTCTGGTAAAGCGTTAATACAATTTAATATAGATGCACTCAAAAAAATCAAACAAGTAAAAAAAACATTTATTGTGTCAAGTAAAGCTAATAAACAATATTTTAATAATAATATATTTATTCAAAATCCTATTGATGGCACAGGTGGAGCTTTAAAGCAGTTTTACAAGCATAACAAAAAATTTGATTTTTATTTATTAACATTAGCTGACACACCTATTTTTGATTATAAGATACTCTCTAAATTTCTCTCTAAAGGAGTAAAGTCAAATATCGATTTATCAGTTCTCACACAAAATGTAGACAATCCAAAAGGATACGGAAGGATCATTAGGGAAAGCAAATCATTTATTAAAATTACCGAAGAAAATGATTGTTCAAAAGATGAGAAATCAATCAATGAAATAAATACTGGTATATTTCTTATTTCAAAAAAAGCTTTAAGAAATTTAGAATTAATAAAAAAAAATAAAATTAAGAATGAATTTTATATAACAGATTTAGTAAATATTTGTGTTAACAAAAATCTCAAAATAAGTGCTTTTTTGAATGAAGCTAATGAGATATCAGGAGCCAACACATTAAAAGAATTAAACCAATTAGAAATACAATCTCAAAATTTTATAAAGAAAAATTTATTAGATAGCGGTGTTAGAATTATTCATCCTGAGACGGTTTATATAGAGAGTGATGTAAACATATCCCCAGGTGTAGTAATTGAACCAAATGTAGTCATTAAAAAAAATGTAAATATCAAAAGTGAAACTATTATCAAATCATTCTCCTATATTGAAAACTCATCAATAGGTAGAAATTGTTCTATTGGACCCTATGCAAGAATAAGACCCGAAGCAGACATAGCAGATAACGTAAAAATAGGTAATTTCGTTGAGATTAAGAAATCAAAATTATCCAAAGGGGTAAAAGTAAATCACTTAAGCTATATAGGAGACACAACTGTAGGAGTAAATAGTAATATTGGAGCCGGTACTATTACATGTAATTATGATGGAAAAAATAAACTTAAATGCAAAATAGGTGATAGTACATTTATTGGTTCAAATACCACTATTATTGCCCCAGTCAAAATAGGAAGTAAAGCTTACATCGCAGCAGGCTCTGTAATAACTAAAACTATACCAAGTAATCACTTTTCTATCGCAAGATCAAAACAGAAAAATAAAATCAACATAAATAAATAATGTGTGGCATAGTCGGTATCTTAAATTCAACTTCTTTAAAGAATAATTCAATAGATATTTTAAAAAAGTTGGAGTATCGTGGATATGACTCTGCTGGTATTTCTTTATTCTCAAAAGATCGAATTAAAACAATAAAAAGTGTTGGAAAAATATCTGCACTAAAAAATAAATCTCAAAATGTATCAGATAAAAATTTCTATGGAGTTATAGGCCATACCAGATGGGCAACACACGGCGTTGTCAGCAAAAATAATGCCCATCCATTTGCAAATAATGATCTTACTTTAGTTTGTAATGGTATAATTGAAAATTACAGAAAAATTCAAAATAGATTTGTTGAAATTCCAAAAAATCTTCAATCAGATACTGAAATCAGTTTTTATTTTCTTACATATTTAATAAATAAATACAAAAATCCAGATGAGGCAATAAGAGTTTTTAGATCTGTGATTAAAGGAAACTTTGCTTTTGTTATTTTTATCAAAAAAAATAATTGTTTTTACTTATTAAAAAATGGAAGCCCAATCGCTCTTTCTCATAATAAAAGCTCATCTTTTATCTGTTCAGACTCCTCAATCTTGACAGAATATAGTGACAAAATTTACCATCTTAAAGATGGAGACATTATTAAAATACAACAGTCTAAAATATCGAGCTTAAATAAAGCTAAAATTATTTTTGAAAAAAATGAAATTAAACAAAATCCTTATGATAAAGGAAAATACCAACATTACATGCTTAAGGAGATACACGAGCAGCCAGATGTTTTAAAAACAACACAAAAAAACTATTCAGAGGAATTCTTTCATGACTTTGAAAGTAAATATAAAAATTTATTTTTAAATAAAAAGGTCATTTTTGTAGGTTGTGGTACAGCATATCATGCATGCTTAGTTGGAGAGTATTATTTCAATAAATTTACTAATTTAGATACTTCATCAGAATTAGCCTCTGAACTTCGATATAAAAAAATTAATAAAGAAGATAAAATATTATTTATTTTTATATCTCAATCTGGAGAAACTATGGATACTTTGATGGCTTTGAAATATGTAAAAAAAAATAAACACTCTTCTATAGTAATTACTAATTCCTTACAAAGTAGCATGGTAAGAGAGGCCGATGTAACTATTCCTACATATGCCTTGAAAGAAGTTGGTGTAGCTTCTACAAAGGCATTTACTTGTCAAATTTTAAGCTTAGCTAACCTATCTATTGAAATTGGAAAAATGACTAATGCTATTACTATTAGAGATTACAATAAAAATATAAAAATTTTAAAATTACTACCCTCTAAACTTAAGAAATTAATAAAGGATTTTACATCTGACGCAAAAAAAATTTCAAAAAAATTGAGTCAATCTGATACATGCTACTTTATAGGTAGGAATATTGTGTATCCTATTGCATTAGAGGGATCTCTAAAATTAAAAGAAATATCTTATATGCACAGCGAGGGCTTTCCAGGAGGGGAGATGAAACATGGTCCAATCGCATTAATTGATAAAAAATCATTAACGATATGTTTATCACCAGACAATGAACTATATGAAAAATCTATTTCTAATGCCGAGGAAATAGTTGCAAGAAATGGAAAAGTTATAATTTTATCGAGTGTAGATAATTCTGATAAATCAACAAATACTCATCTTGTGATTCTTCCAAAAGAAAACTTTATTGACACACCTTTCATTTATACTATTCCTCTTCAACTCATTTCATACTATTTTGCTCTTAATGAAGGTACTGATATTGATCAACCTAGGAATTTGGCTAAATCAGTTACTGTTGAGTAATCAAAAAAATATTAATTATGCAAATTGAAGTTGATAATGAAATATTAGCAGCTGTTATAGATGCACACTTTGGTGTTAAACATAAAATTTCATTAAATTCAGAAAAAAAAAATATCACTGAGGGTATTTTTATACCTCAGGATAAATGCAATTCAAAAATATTAAACTCAGTAACTTTAGATACATACGGCATTATTAATAAATCAAAGTTATTTACTAGAGAACCCATAACTGGGGAGAAAATACTATATCTAATTAATGATATTAGTTACCCCTCTAAAAGTAACAATCCTGATATAAAAATTGAAACAACAGATTACAGAAACTTTTATAAATTTGAAATTAATGATATTAAACATAAATACTGCTCATCCATTTTTACAAATTTAAAATACAAAAAAATTAATATTGTATTTCCTAATGATAATACAATACATTTTTTTTCTGAAAATTTATTACTTATAAAAAAATATGTTAAGAAGATTGCTAATAAAAAAATTCAACAGAGTGATCTTATTAAAATCAAAGTTCCAACTGATTTATCAATAATTTATGCAAATAAGAATTCTAAAGATATTTCTATTAAAAATAAATCCTATTTAGGCATATGTTTTGAACTTGTTAATCTTTTAAGCTTAAAT
>CACKOX010000026.1 GCA_902601865.1 uncultured Alphaproteobacteria bacterium
CTTGGGGGAGTGGAAGACCAGGATGGCATATAGAGTGTTCAGCTATGATTTCTGAATTACTTGGAGAAACTATTGACATTCACGCTGGAGGTATTGATTTAATATTCCCCCACCACGAAAATGAAATAGCTCAATCAACATGTTGTCATGATAAAAAAATGTCAAACTTTTGGCTCCATAATGGTTTTATCAACTTCAAGGGAGAAAAAATGTCTAAATCTTTAGGTAATACAACAATTGTTAATGATTTGTTAGCTAAACATGACCCAACTGTTTTAAAATATTCTCTTTTAACTACCCATTATCGGCAACCAATAGATTTTTCAAATGATCTATTAAGTTATAGTCAAAACATTATAAATAAGTGGGAAAACTATATACAAGAGGTTAAAAGTTCAGAATTAGACACTGAATTTTTCAGCGCACTTTTAGATGATTTAAATACCCCAAAAGCACTAATGAGATTGCAGCAAATTATAGCTAATTTGAAAAAAGATAGTAATAATGAGGTTTTATTGGCTCATTTTAATAATGGCTTAAGTCTATTGGGCTTAAATCCTAGTTTTCTAAAAAAAGATTTAGACCTTGATAAAGAATATATTGAAAATATGATATCTCGCCGACAAATAGCTAAAAGCAATAAAGACTTTGAACTTGCTGATAAAATTAGAGATGAGTTATTTAAACAAGGAATTGTTTTAGAAGACACAAAAAACGAGACGACATGGAAGAAAAACTAGAAAATAAAATTTATTTTTTTGATACGACATTAAGAGATGGGCAACAAACAACTGGAGTTGACTTTAGTGTTGATGATAAAATCAAATTTTCTAAAGCTCTTGATGATCTTGGTTTAGATTATATCGAAGGTGGTTGGCCAGGTTCTAATCCAACTGATGATAGTTTTTTTAATTCCTCTAATAAATTCGAAAGATCAAATTTAGTTGCTTTTGGAATGACTAGAAGACCTACTACTAGTGTTTCAAATGATCCTGGTCTAAATACTTTAACTAATACTGATGTAAAACATATATGCATTGTAGGGAAATCATCCTCTTACCAAGTTGAAAAAGCCCTGGGTATTTCAAAATCAGATAATTTAAAAATGATTGGTGAGAGCATAGCTCATATTAATGAAAAAGGTATTGAGGCTATGTATGATGCTGAACATTTTTTTGACGGTTACAAATCAGACCCAAAATTTGCTATAGACTGTTTAACTGAAGCTCTCAGAAATGGAGCAAGGTGGATCGTTTTATGTGATACTAATGGAGGCACCCTTCCTCATGAGGTAGAAACTATAGTCAAAGAAGTTACAAAAAGCATACCTGGTGAAAAATTAGGTATTCATGCCCATAATGATACAGAAAATGCAGTTGCTAATTCACTTGCTGCTGTTCGAGCAGGCGTTAGACAAATTCAGGGCACAATTAATGGACTGGGAGAAAGGTGTGGAAATGCTAATTTAGTATCTCTAATTCCTTCAATAATTCTGAAAACGGACTTTGATACTAGTATTCCCAAGAAAAAACTATCAGCCCTAAAGAAAACCTCATTACTTTTAGATGAAATTTTAAACCGCATGCCAAATACTCAGCAAGCCTATGTTGGTGAAAATGCTTTTTCACATAAAGGTGGTTTACATGTTTCTGCGATTAACAAAGATCCTAAAACTTACGAACATGTAGATCCAGAAATAGTGGGTAATACTAGAAAGATTGTTATATCTGATCAGTCTGGTCGATCTAATATCATTTCTCTTCTGAATACTGTTGGTATTAATCCAGATGATCATTCTGACAAACTAGACTTTCTTTTACAGAAAGTTAAAGAGAGAGAATTTAAAGGTTATGCATATGATCAGGCAATTGCTAGTTTTGAAATACTTGCAAGACAGACTCTATTTGGTATTCCAGAATACTTTGAGTTGAAAAGATTTAAAGTCATAGACGATAGAAGGTGGAATGCAAAAGGGGAATTAGTAACTGAGTCAGAAGCAACAGTAAGAATAGAAGTGGAAAAAAAGGAATATATGAATGTGGAGGTTGGTAATGGACCTGTCAATGCTTTAGACAAAGCATTAAGAAAATCATTAATGGGTTTTTATCCTTCTTTAGAAGATTTAGAACTAACAGATTTTAAGGTAAGAATTTTATCATCTGAAAAAGGAACAGATGCAATAGTTCGTGTACTTATTGAGACTAAAGATCAAAAAGGATCTATTTGGACAACAGTAGGTGTTTCCACCAATATAATTGATGCTTCTTATAATGCCTTAAGAGAGAGTTTAATTTATAAATTAATTAAGTCCTTTTGAAAAAAAAAATTCAATTTATACTAAATAAACCCCAATTATCCGAAAATGTTGGAATGTCTTTGAGATCTATAGGGTGCTTTGGTTTTGAAAACTTATCATTAATCAATCCAAGAAAAATTTGGCCTAATGAAAAAGGTCTAAAATCTGCTAAACATTTTTCATCTTTATCAAAAAAAGTGAAAACTTATAAATCAATACCGGAAGCAATGAAAGACAGTGATATTTTAATAGCAACTACTGTTAGAAAAAGAGATTTCCATATACCTCCAATTAAATTGCAAGATATATCTAAATTAAATCGAAACAAAATATCAATTTTGTTTGGTCAAGAAAATAACGGGCTGACAAATAAAGAGATATCTCATGCTAATTATATCTTATCTATTCCTACCAAAAGCAATAGTTCTCTAAATTTATCTCACACAGTGGCTTTAATTGCTTATGAATTGAGCCAAATGTCTTTTTCTAAAATTAGTTCATCAAAGGTTGTCACTCCAGCTAGTGCAAAAGATATTGAGAAGTTTTTGTCATTTCTTATGAAAATATTAGAGAAAAGAAAATTTACCTCTATTTCTTCAAAAAGAGATAATTTAGAAATATCTTTAAGAAATTTTTTAAAAACATCAAAAATTGACCAAAAACAAATAAAAACTGTATATGGAGTACTGAAATTTATAACAAAATAAATTGACTTAAAAAGTTAAATCTATATAAATCACCAATTCATGACTAAAAGACTATCGTCAAAACATAAAATTGATAGAAGACTTGGCTTAAACTTATGGGGTAGGCCAAAAAGTCCGTTTAATAGAAGACCTTATGGCCCTGGTCAACATGGACAAGCTAGAAGAAGAAAGCCTTCTGACTTTGGAATTCAATTAGCGGCCAAACAAAAGCTCAAAAAATATTACGGTGATATAACGGAAAAACAATTCTTAAAAATATATCAGGCAGCATCTAGAAAAAAAGGGGATACTAGTCAAATTTTGATCGAGCTATTAGAGCGAAGACTTGACGCTGTTGTATTTAGATTAAAATTCGCCCCAACAGTATTTTCTGCAAGACAACTGGTAAACCATGGACATGTTTTAGTTAACGGAAAAGTTGTTAATAAAAAATCTTATCGGGTTATGGATGGAGATGAAATATCTCTTCAGCAAACTAGCCAAAATATTCCAATGATTATTCAAACATTAAGCTCTAATGAAAGAGATGTACCTGAGTATTTGCAATTAGAAATTTCAAAATGCCTGGGTAAGTTTGTCAGAGGACCCCAACTAACAGATGTTCCATACCCTGTCCAAATGGAACCCAATCTCGTTGTTGAGTTCTATTCAAGATAATTATTAAATTACCAAATTAATCTAATAACATGTAAATTTCGAATGGATAGTTATGAATATTAAAATATTAACAGTTATATTTTCTTTGTTTTTTTCTAGTCTTTATGCTGCTGGCACTGACTCTGGCGATAGTGCTAAAACTAATTACGGAAAAGATTATAAGTCAGCCATAAAGCTAATAAGAAGTAAAGATTATGATAAAGCAATAAGAAAGCTTAAGACCCTTACAACTGCTAGTTCGACAGATTTTACCCGTGCAGATGTATACAATGAGTTAGGTTTTGCGTACCGAAAAAGTGATGATTTTGATAATGCAGCAAAATACTACAAAAAAGCACTTGAACTTGATCCAGAGCATCTAGGGGCCATTGAATATCAAGGTGAAATGTATGTCGATCTCGGACAAAAAGACAATGCCTTAAGTAATCTAGAATTACTCAAAACTTTAGTGGGTGAAAATAATTCTTATTATAAAGAATTAAAAAATTATATTTCTAATAACTAACAAGAGGGGCTAGAATTACTTGCCCCTTTTTTAACTTACTTCAGTTTTTATTCCTTTGGTGTTAAGTAGTTCTAATAATTCCCCAGACTCAGCCATTTCTTTCATAATATCGCAGCCGCCAACGAACTCATTTTTTATATATAGTTGAGGTATCGTAGGCCAATTTGAAAAGGTTTTAATGCCTTCTCTAATATTATTATCATCAAGCACATTACAATGACCAAATTCAACTCCAGTTTTTTTTAAAATTGCACTTGCAACAGATGAGAAACCGCACATAGGGAAATCAGGGTTCCCTTTCATAAAGAGGAATACCTCATTATCACCAATCATTTTTTCAATTTGTTCTTTTGTGCTACTTTCTAATTCCATTATTTAGTTCCTTTCGTTTTTAATTGCATAGCGTGAAGCTCTTTATCCATCAACCTATCTAATGATTTGTAGACTAATTGATGCTGTTGTATACGAGATAACCCATTAAATATATCACTTTCAATTTGAACTGAATAATGATCGTTATCACCAGCAAGATCTTCTATTGTAATTGTAGAATTTGGAAACTTATCTTTGATAAGATCTTCAAGTTTTTTTTGTTCTATAGGCATCTAATTGATAATTTTTTCAAAATTATTATGATAATTATTTATAATATCAAAATAGTCAAATTTTTTAGAGTTTATTTCTATATTTTCTCTAATAATCTCTCCAATTTCGAAGTATCCAACACCATTTTTGCTTAGAAAGGATGTTACATTGTTTAGATCTTCGTTCCTAATTTCAATCACGTACCCAGCACTGTACTCACAAAAAAGATCAATTGGATCAGGTATATTAACTTTAAAGCCCATATCCTTATATTGCATTTTTAATAAAGATAAAAAGACACCACCTCTTGAAATATCATTACAGGACATAATATATTTGAAATCTGACATCTCCAAAACACAATCAGCTACTTTTTTTTCATAATCCAAATCTAATTCCTCTAAATCATTATACTCATTTATGTTTGAGGCAAGATTTTGATCCTGCAATAGATAAGGACTTAAATTTTTTTCTAATTGTTTTCCTAAAACAAGGATCTTATTGCCAATATTACAAAATTTATTAGAGTTTATTTTTTTTAAATCCTGATTTGATCCTACCATTCCAATCACAGGTGTAGGCTTAATAGGTATTTCATTTGTCTGGTTATATAAAGACACATTGCCTGAAACGATAGGGGTATTGAATTTGACTGCTGCTGTTTTTAAACCATCAATAGATAAGACTAATTCACCCATGATATTTGGGTCTAAGGGACTAGCAAAATTTAGATTATTTGTAATAGCTAAAGGATTTATGTTACATGCAATTAAATTCCTGTAAGACTCAGCAACTGTATATTTCATACCCTCGTAAGGATTAATTCTTATATATAAAGGATTACAGTCTGTGGTAGCACCAATAACTTTTTGTGTTCCATGAATTTTAACTATACCAGATGATTGACCGGGTTCTTTGACAGTATCTCCCATAACAGTTGAATCATATTGATTAAAAACCCAACTTTTATTCAAATAATTTAAATTTGATAATAAAGTATTAATTATATCTTCCAATTTAATGTTGGAAAAATCAAAATCTTTGCCTTTTCTTTTTCTTGGCATATAAAATTCTCTGTCGTATTCAGGTGCATCATCAACAATTATATCTACGGGTAGGTCTACCACTTTCTTATTATTTGACTCAAATACAACTCGTTTATTATTAGTTATTTCTCCTATAACTTCATAATCTATTTGCCACTTTTGAAGAATTTCTCTCACCTTTAGATTATTTTTTTCATCTATGACTGCCAACATTCTTTCTTGGCTTTCGGATAGAAGTATTTCATATGCGCTTAATGGTTGTCTCAATGGGACTTTATCAAGATTAATTAATACACCCACATTGCCCTTCGAAGCCATTTCTACACTTGAGGAGGTAATTCCTGCAGCTCCCATATCTTGCATAGACTCTATCAATCCTAATGACATTAATTCTAAACAACCCTCCATTAAAAGTTTCTCCATAAAAGGATCACCGACTTGTACCGAAGGTCTTTTATCATCCTCGTCGTCTTCTGAAAAAACATCTGAAGCCATACTGGCGCCATGAATTCCATCTTTTCCAGTCTTAGAACCAATATAAACAATTAGACCCCCAATAGACTTAGGCTTTGAGTAAAAAATTTTATCTTTTTGAACATGACCTACAGCCATAGCATTAACCAAATTATTAAAACCATAAGTTGACTCAAACTCGCACTCACCACCAATATTAGGAATTCCTATACAGTTGCCGTAGTGGCCAATGCCATGAACCACACCGTTTAATAAATATTTTGTTTTTTCGCTTTCTATCAAACCAAATCTAATTGAGTCAAGAGTAGCTATTGGTCTCGCCCCCATCGTAAAAATATCTCTTAGTATTCCTCCAACACCAGTTGCAGATCCATTAAAAGGTTCGATGTAACTAGGGTGGTTGTGACTTTCAATTTTAAAAGCAATTCCATCGTTATCTTGTATGTCAATTATTCCAGCATTTTCTCCTGGCCCCTGAATAACTATTTCATTTTCTGTGGGAAGTTTTTTTAACCATTTTTTTGATGTCTTATAACAACAGTGTTCATTCCACATTGCTGAAAAAATTCCTAACTCTTCCATAGTTAAGTCTCTATTTAAATAGTTCTTGATGATCTTGAATTCATCTAAAGTTAAGCCGTGCTGAAGTATTAAATCATCGTTCATGTTATCAATGACTCTATGATTAGCTTACCATCTTGTGAAGGATGAAAGTCAGAATAGGCTCTTTCAGGGTGAGGCATCATACCAAGAATATTTTTCTTTTTGTTTGTGATGCCCGCAATAGCTTCTATTGAGCCATTAATATTTTCTTCACTATTTGAAAATTCACCTTTGCAGTATTCAAATGCAATTTGTTCATTATTTTTGAGTGATTTTAAAGTTTCATTATCACAATAAAAATTTCCCTCATTGTGGGCCACAGGTATTTGAAGCACTTGATCTTCTTTAATAGATAAATTGAAATTATTTTTAAATTTTTTTTTAATAAAACAGTTTTTGCCCAAAAATTTAAGATTTTTGTTTTGTATCAAGGCTCCTTCAAGGAGCCCAATTTCAGTTAAAATTTGAAAACCGTTACAAATACCTAATAAATATCTATTATCATTTGCATGTTTTATAACATCATTGATTATTTTACTCTTTGATGCCATGGCCCCCGATCTTAAATAGTCACCAAAACTAAAACCTCCAGGTAATATTACCAAATCAACCTGTGGCAAAGATGCTTCCTCATGCCAAATATTATAAACAACACCTTTTGTTAAATCTTGTAAGTAACATAAAGCGTCTCTATCACAATTAGATCCTGGAAATGTAATGACAGCAGACTTAAAACTCATCCAAGTACTTCGTACTCTTCAATAATATCATTCACTAAAAGCTTTTTGCATGCAGAGTCTATTTTTTGTTCTTTTTCTTCTTTACTTAAATTATCTGGTAGGTCTAACTCAATGAGCTTTCCTTGCCTAATATTATTAAATTCATTAAATCCTAAATTATTCAGCGATTGTTCAATAACCTTACCTTGAGGTTCTAAAATTTGACTTTTAAGTCTTATTAAAATTTTTATACGCATTAAATCTTTAAGTTTAATCTATCAAGCACCTCTGCATATGCCTCTTCAACATTTCCTAAATCTCTTCGAAAGCGATCTTTATCAAGTTTTTTATTTGTTTTTAAATCCCATAATCGACAAGTATCTGGAGATATTTCATCAGCTAGAACAAGTTCATTGGTTTTCTTACATATTCCAAATTCTAACTTAAAATCAATTAAATTAATTCCGATAGAAAAAAATGTAGATCTTAAGACATCGTTAATTCTCAAAGAATATTCATCTATTAATTCTAATTCATCAAAGTCGCATAACCCTAAATTAAGAATATGCTCAGAACTTATATGTGGATCGCCAAGTTCATCTGATTTTAAACAGTACTCTATAAGTGTATCGGATAATGGAGTGCCCTCCTTAATGCCAAATTTCTTTGACAAAGATCCAGCAAAGAGATTTCTAACCAAAACTTCAATTTGTATGATATCTACTTTTTTTAAAAGCTGAGATTTTTTGTCAATTTTTTTGATAAAGTGTGTTGGGATATCACAGTGATTCAAAATTTGAAATAAATAACTTGAGATAGCGTTATTAATAGCACCTTTATTTTTAATTGAACCTTTTTTTAAATTATTAAAAGCAGTAGCGTCATTTTTATAGGTTGCTATTACTTGGTTGCTATTTTTTGCATATATAATTTTGGCTTTTCCCTCATATAGTTTTTTTAATTTTGTTGCCATCAGCTAACTCTTTTAAATATCTTATCTACATTTGTAAAAAGACTTTTATTATTGAAGATATTATCGATTTTACTTGATATCTTAAATTTGGCTAAACTTGGATGACTTAAGAGATTATCTTTAAAAGACAAATTACCCTCCCACGTTTTTAAAGCACAATCTTGGACAATTTTATAAGCATCCTCTCTCAGAACTTTATTTTCAATTAGAAAAATTAAGACGTTTTGTGAGTAGGGTAGGCCTTTTAAAAGGTTTAAATTTTTAATCATATTTTTTTTATGTATTATTAGATTATCAAGTACGGCAACCATTCTTTGAACTGCAAAGTCAAGTGTAATAGTTGCATTAGGAGCGTTTATTCTCTCAACACTAGAGTGACTAATATCTCTTTCATGCCATGATGTAATATTTTCTAAAGCAGGGATGGTTAACGACCTTACTACTCTTGCTAGTCCTGTTAAATTTTCCGATAAAATTGGATTTTTTTTATGAGGCATTGCTGAACTACCTTTTTGACCTTTTCCAAATCCCTCTTCAACTTCCAAAACTTCAGTTCTTTGTAAATGTCTAATTTCTGTTGACAAACGTTCAAGAGAACTTGCTATTATTGCAAAGGAACAAAAAAGATCTGCATGCCTATCTCTTGGTATAATTTGTGTGGAAACTGGCTCGATTGAGAATTTTAATTTTTTAGCAATCATTTGTTCAACCCTTGTATCAATATTAGAGTATGTTCCTACAGGGCCGGACATTTGGATTGTCTGTATTTGTTTTATTGAATTTTTAAGACGATTTATGTTTCTATTGTTTTCAACTAGATAACCAAGAATTTTTAATCCAAAAGTTGTTGTCTCAGCGTGAATACCATGGCTTCTACCAATACATAAAGTGTATTTGTGTTTTTTTGCAATACAAAGAAGAGATTTGCTTAATTTTTCTAAACCCCCAAGGATTATATTACTTGATTGGTTGAGTTGGATTGAAAAAGAAGTATCTAAAATATCACTAGATGTAAGTCCTTTATGAATATACCTAGACTCAGCACCTACATACTTTGCTACATTAGTCAAAAAAGCAATTACATCATGTTTAGTTTTTTCTTCAATTTTTTCTATTTCTTTTACTTTAAACTTTGCTTTTTTTTTAATCCTATTTGAGGTTCCTTTAGGTATCTGGCCTAATTTTTCCATTGCCTCGCAGGCAAGTATTTCGAGATCAAGCCATATTTGAAATTTATTATTATCTTCCCAGATTTCTTTAAGAATTTTTCTAGAGTATCTTGGTATCAATTATAAAAAGCCTTATTTGGAGACTCTGTTAGAATCTCAACATTATCACCATTAATATATATCGTATGTTCGTACTGAGCGCTAAGTGTTTTATCTTTAGTTACAGCTGTCCAACCATCACTTAGTATTTTAGATTGATATTTTCCAGCATTGATCATGGGTTCAATCGTAAAAATCATTCCATCTATAAATTTAATATTATCATATTCGCTATCGTAGTAATGCAAAATACTTGGATTTTCATGAAATTTCAAACCAACACCATGTCCACAAAAATCTCTAACAACACTAAAATTATTTGATGTGGCGATATCTTCAATTTTTTTTCCAATAAGACTTAACGGCTCACCAACTTTTATTACATCAATACTTTCTATCAAACAATCATGAGTAACTTTACATAGGTTGTTTGCTTTTATAGAAATATCACCTACCTTATACATTCTTGATGAGTCTCCATGCCAACCATCAATTATTGTTGTGACATCTACATTTAAAATATCTCCGTTTTGAAGATTTCGATTATAATTTGGAATTCCATGACAAATTACATGATTTAAAGAGGTACATGTAGATTTTGGAAATCCTCTATAAAACAAAGGGGCAGGAGAGCCACCTAATTCTTGAATTCTAGTTAAACAAAATTCATCAATCTCAGAAGTTGAAATACCCTCTTTAATTATACTATTGAGCTCGTCTAAAATAGTTGCAGTGATTTTACCTGCCTTTCTGCAAGAGTCTACTTCAGCATTTGAATATGATTTAATCTTCATCAATTTTTATCTCATTAATAATATTTATACCTTTTAAAGAAACATTACATTTAAATGCTCTAAATTTTACACCACTTTTTTTGGCAATAAGAGAATTTTCATAATACTCATTATCTAAATCTTTGGCTATCGAAAATCTATTTACATCATTTCGTTGAATTAGATATATCAGAAAACAGTTACTACCTTTTTTTGACATATTACTTAATTCTATTAAATGTTTTGATCCTCTTGAGGTAATAGCATCTGGAAATTCTGCTAAATTTTTTTCTCTTGATAATGTGACTGATTTAACTTCAATATAACTATCACCTTTTGGGTGACTAGCATAAATATCAACTCTAGAATTTTTTCCATATTTTACCTCTTTTTTTAAATCACCCTTAATTTCATGGAGAATTTTATTTTCTTTTATGGCATTAAAAACAATATCGTTTGGAAGCGATGTGTTTATACCAACAAATGTTTTGAAGTCTTTGATTGCCTCTAATCTATATTTTAATTTAGCATTGGGATTTTCTACTTTCGCAACCAAGACTTTTGAACCCTCGTTCAATAGACCTAAAAGAGAACCTGTGTTTGGACAGTAAGCCGTGACAACTTTAGCACCAATTTTTATATCAACAAAAAATCGTTTATAGCGTTTTATAAAAAAACCCTCTAAGATTTCTTCTTTATAATTCATCTATGGCAACTAAAAAAAATATACAATCAGCTTGTCTTATAATCATCGGCAATGAGATATTATCAGGTAGGACTCAAGATAAAAATATAAATCATATAGCCAAAGAGCTATTTTTATGTGGCGTATCTTTACAGTTGGTTATCGTAATACCTGACTCAAAAAAAATTATTATTTCTCAGATCAGAAAATTAAAAACTAGATATGACTACATCATCACTACTGGCGGTATAGGCCCGACACATGATGATATAACATCTGAGTCAATTAGTTTAGCAGTTAGAAAAAAATACAAATTACATAAAGGTGCATTTATTGAATTGAAAAAATATTATAGGAAAGTTAAATCTGAATTAACTGATGCTAGAAAAAAAATGGCATACATGCCCGAGGGATCTAAATTAATTTTAAATAAAGTCAGTGGCGCGCCAGGTTTTAAAATCGAGAATATTTACGTTTTTGCAGGAATACCATCGATAGTAATAGCAATGATGAAAGAATTTAAAAAAATGATTAAAATTAAAAATAAATTTTATTCAACATCTATTACTACAAAGCTTTATGAGAGTAAAATAGCTCAGATTCTTGTTGATGCAGAAAAAAAATATCAATTTATCTCCATAGGTAGCTATCCAATTTTTGATGGCAAGCCAAGAGGTGTAGAGATTGTCATAAATTCACAAGTTAACAAGCTAGGCGTTAACAATGCAAAAAAATTCATTCTTAGAGAGATAAACAAAATTATTTAAGAATAGGTTAATTTAATATACAACAATATTTCCTTTTGGCGGAGTAGCTCAGTTGGTTAGAGCGGTGGAATCATAATCCATGTGTCGGGGGTTCAAATCCCTCCTCCGCTACCAAGAATAATCATTGTAATTATTGATATTTTAACATATCTTTCGTTTTCTGATCGCGGGGTAGAGCAGCTTGGTAGCTCGTCAGGCTCATAACCTGAAGGTCGTAGGTTCAAATCCTACCCCCGCAACCAATACCTAAATAAATTCATTCTTTTCAAGGGTTTTTTTTTATTTTTTTTATTGAAATGCATTTGACAATGCTTCGATAAAGTGTAGATATAGTCTACTTTTTATTCGATTCATTGGGCCATTTATTGTGCACCAGTGATTCTTGCTCTTTATTTTTAGTTAATATGAAATGAATAGACGGTGGGTTTATAACGTCAAATTTCGATCAAGCTTTCATTCGATATGAATGTTAGCTCGTTATTTTGGCGTCTAACCTACGTCAATTTAAAACTTTGTTTTTTATGAGTAGGTAATTCAACTTAAGAGTTTGATTATGGCTCAGAACGAACGCTTGCTGCATGCTTTATACATGCAAGTCGAACGAAGGCCCTAGCTTGCTAGGTGTCCTTAGTGGCGCACGGGTGAGTAACACGTGGGAACATACCTTATAGTACGGAATAACTGCGGGAAACTGTAGCTAATACCGTATATTCCAGTAATGGGAAAGATTTATCGCTATAAGATTGGCCCGCGCAAGATTAGCTTGTTGGTGAGGTAAAAGCTCACCAAGGCTTCGATCTTTAGCTGGTTTGAGAGGATGATCAGCCACACTGGGACTGAGACACGGCCCAGACTCCTACGGGAGGCAGCAGTAGGGAATATTGGACAATGGGGGCAACCCTGATCCAGCAATGCAGCGTGAGTGACGAAGGCCTTAGGGTTGTAAAACTCTTTCATCGGTGAGGATAATGACAGTAGCCGAAGAAGAAGGACCGGCTAATTCCGTGCCAGCAGCCGCGGTAATACGGAAGGTCCTAGCGTTGTTCGGAATTACTGGGCGTAAAGCGCATGTAGGCGGAACAGAAAGTTAGAAGTGAAATCCCTGGGCTCAACCTAGGAATTGCTTTTAAAACTTCTGTTCTGGAATTCAGGAGAGGAAAATGGAATTTCCAGTGTAGAGGTGAAATTCGTAGATATTGGAAGGAACACCAGTGGCGAAGGCGATTTTCTGGACTGATATTGACGCTGAGATGCGAAGGCATGGGTAGCAAACGGGATTAGATACCCCGGTAGTCCATGCAGTAAACGATGGGTGCTAGTCGTCGGACTTTTGTTCGGTGTCGTAGCTAACGCGTTAAGCACCCCGCCTGGGGAGTACGGTCGCAAGATTAAAACTCAAATAAATTGACGGGGACCCGCACAAGCAGTGGAGCATGTGGTTTAATTCGACGCAACGCGAAGAACCTTACCAGCGTTTGACATGGAAAGTACCGGTTACAGAATGGTAACCTTCAGTTCGGCTGGCTTTCGCACAGGTGCTGCATGGCTGTCGTCAGCTCGTGTCGTGAGATGTTGGGTTAAGTCCCGCAACGAGCGCAACCCTTATCGTTAGTTACTAACAGTTCGGCTGAGGACTCTAGCGAAACTGCCGGTGATAAGCCGGAGGAAGGTGGGGATGACGTCAAGTCCTCATGGCCCTTACACGCTGGGCTACACACGTGCTACAATGGTAACTACAACGGGACGCAATACCGCGAGGTGGAGCAAATCCCCAAAAGTTATCTCAGTTCGGATTGCACTCTGCAACTCGAGTGCATGAAGTTGGAATTGCTAGTAATCGCGGATCAGCATGCCGCGGTGAATACGTTCCCGGGTCTTGTACACACCGCCCGTCACACCATGAGAGTTGGTTTTATCTTAAGTCAGTGCGCTAACCTTCGGGAGGCAGCTGCCCACGGTACGGCCAGCGATTGGGGTGAAGTCGTAACAAGGTAGCCGTAGGGGAACCTGCGGCTGGATCACCTCCTTTCTAAAGGAAAAAAAACTTTGAACTAAGTGTACGTTTAAAGTAACCACCGTCTATTTGTTTTGCTTTTTTCAACTAACGTTGATAAAGGGCATTGATTGGGCGTGTAGCTCAGTTGGTTAGAGCGCGCGCTTGATAAGCGTGAGGTCGGAGGTTCAAGTCCTCCCTCGCCCACCAACACTGTTGGGGGATTAGCTCAGCTGGGAGAGCGCCTGATTTGCATTCAGGAGGTCAGCGGTTCGATCCCGCTATCCTCCACCAACTTTTTAAAATCGTAAATATGTAAGCTGATAACACAGACGAATAACT
>CACKOX010000027.1 GCA_902601865.1 uncultured Alphaproteobacteria bacterium
AAAACTATGTTTTGTGGGGAGGTAGAGAGGGTTATGAAACAATTCTCAATACAAATATGAAACAAGAATATGATCAGCTGGGTAGATTTTTGAATATGGTAGCTGAACATAAGCATAAAATTGGTTTCAAAGGTTTACTTTTGATTGAACCTAAACCTCATGAACCAACTAAACACCAGTATGATTTTGACTCTGCAAATGTTTTTGCATTTCTCCAAAAATACGGTCTTGAGAAAGAATTCAAACTAAATATTGAACAAAATCACGCTATTTTGGCTAAACACTCTTTTGAACATGAGATAGCCTACGCTCTTTCTAATAATATTCTTGGGAGTATTGACATTAATAGAGGTGATTATTTAGTTGGATGGGATACTGATCAATTCCCAAACAATGTTGAAGAACTTGTATTGCCTTTTTATTACATTTTTAAGAACGGGGGTTTTTCATCAGGGGGACTTAACATGGACGCTAAAATTAGAAGACAATCCATTGACCCAGAGGATCTTTTTTATGCTCACATTGGCTCTATGGATACATGTGCTAGAACGCTTATTGCTGTTGAAAAAATGATAAATGATGGAAGCTATGAAACTTTTTTAAAACAAAGATATGAGTCTTGGAATGAAAATTCTGAACTGATGAATAAATTATCATTGGAGGATATTCATAATAAAGTCATTAAGGAAAATATTAATCCAGATCCTAAATCTGGTAGACAAGAATATCTTGAGAATCTAATCAACTCATTTGTTGAGTAAAACTATGAAAGTAAATAAATTTTTATTTGACTTGGGTAATGTTTTTTTTGACTGGAGCCCCCACCATGTGTTTAAAAAAATAATACTTGATGATAATAAATTTAATTATTTCATAAATGAAATAGCATTTCCTCATCTTGATACAAGGTGTGATGCTGGCGTTAAAATAGATATTGCCGTTTCCGAGGCTGTTCAAAAGTTTCCCGACTATGAAAAAGAAATAAAACTCTATTATCCAAATCATAGAAATATGGTTAATGGTTCCTACCAAGATTCTATTGATATATTTAAAAAGATTAAATCTCTGGGGCACCCATGTTATGTATTGTCTAATTGGTCAGAAGAAACTTATGAGGGTATGGAAGACCAATATCCATTTTTGAAAGAATTTGATGGTAAAATAATTTCAGGAAGAGAATTCTTAGTAAAGCCTGATCCAAAAATATATGAACTAGCTATTTCAAGGTTTGATTTAGTAAGTTCTGAAACTCTTTTTATAGATGATCGTGAAGAAAATATTGAAGCTGCAAAAGGATTAGGTTTTCAAACAATTCACTTAACAGATCCATCTTTAATAAAATCAGAAATCAGTAAATATTTATTTGTTTAAATTAGACAATAAAATCGGGCTAGGTTTGGCCTCTTTAGGTAGGCCTGGTTACATTAATATAGGTCACGATGGCGATCTTGGACCCAATAAAACGAGAGAAAATATGCAATCACACTGCCATGATGTATTAGACTATGCCTACAGCAATGGAATAAAATATTTTGATGTAGCAAGAGTGTACGGAGAGTCTGAACAATTTTTATCAAACTGGATAAGAAAACAATCGCAGTTTGATGGATTTGTTGGTTCCAAATGGGGCTATGAATATCTAGCTAATTGGGAGGTAGAAGCTAAAACCCATGAAAGAAAAGACCATTCTTTAAAATTTTTAAAAGAGCAATGGATTGAAACAAGATTAAATTTGGGAAAAAGCATAGATCTATATCAAATTCATTCTGTGACAAATGATAGTCCTGTTTTAGACGACCCTACAGTATTAAAAGAACTTGAGGAGATGAAAAAAAAAGGAATTGAGATAGGAATTTCTACTAGTGGACCAGATCAGGAAATAACAATAGAAAAATTTTTGAAAATTAATGAAAAGACTAAATTATTCTCTTTTCTTCAAACAACTATTAATATTTTTGATCAATCTTGCACAGCAATTTTAAAAAATGCTTCAGAAAAAAAAATTAATATCATAGCGAAAGAAATTTTTTCAAATGGAAGACTTACTAATGCTAATAAAAAATTTCATCAAAATGAATTAATTGAATTAGTCACTATAGCAAAGAGTGTTAATTTAAACTTAGAAGAATTGTCTTATTTGTGGGTCTATCAATTACCATTTATTAAAATCTGTCTTACAGGTGCCTCTACACTCACTCAGCTTGATACAAACTTAAAGTGTATTAAAAAAAAAGATGTAGAAATTCCATCTTTAGAGTCGTTTGCTTTGTCCACAGAAGATTACTGGTCAACTCGAAAATTATTAAACTGGAACTAACTAAAAATTTACCCAGCTAGAATTTGACGAACTGGATGCGATGGATCTCTCTATAAATTTAATACCTTCAAGACCATCCTCTACGCTTGGGAATTGATGATTATCGGGGTTAAATGTACCATTTTTCTTATCTGTTAACGCATTCGCAACATCTTTATAGATATTAGCAAATCCCTCTAAATATCCTTCAGGATGTCCAGGAGGAATACGAGTTACTTCATTAGATACATTGAGTGCACCCGCGCCACCTCTTGTAATTTTTTGTTTAGGTTCTCCATATTTTGTAAAGTAAAGATAGTTAGGATCTTCCTGACACCATTCAAGTCCTGCTTTTTCACCATAAATTCTAATTTGCAAATGATTTTCATTTCCTGGTGCTATTTGAGAAGACCATATCGTTCCTTTTGCGCCCTCTTTAAAACGAAGAGAAATTTGTGCGTTATCATCTAAATTTCTTCCTGGTACAAATGATGTTAATTCAGCTGAGATCTCTTGTGTATCAAGACCAGTGACATATCTAATTAAGTTATAAGCATGAGTGCCTATATCACCAATGCATCCTCCAGCTCCTGATTGACTAGGGTCAGTTCTCCAAGATGCTTGTTTGTTTCCATCGTTCTTTGTTTTGTTTTCTAAATCTTCTGTTAACCAATCTTGAGCATACTCAGCTTGAATAACTCTAATTTCTCCAAGATCTCCGTTATGACATAAAGCTCTGGCATTGCGTATCATTGGGTAACCAGTGTAATTGTGAGTTAGAGCGAATAATACATCATTATCATTCTTACTTTTAACTAGCTCCTCACATTGTCTAAGGTTCATCGCTAGTGGCTTGTCACAAATAATGTTAAATCCTTTGTTCATGAAAGCCATAGCAATAGGGTGATGCATATGGTTAGGAGTAACGATGGCAACGACATCGATTTTATCCTCTCTAGAACTCTCTGCCTCAATCATTTCATTGAAATTTTTATAATTTCTGTCCTCATCAATTCCAATTTCTTGACCAGAAGTGATAGCTTTTTCCGCATTTGAGGAAAATGATCCAGCTAGAAGCTCATATCTATCATCAATTCTCGAAGCAATTCTGTGCACAGCCCCAATGAAGGCTCCTTGACCACCACCCACCATTCCAAGTCTAATTTTTTGAGTCATTTTTATTCAATTCCTAGCATCTTTTTGTTAGCTGTCTCATCTGTTCCTGAGTCGGCAAAATCGTCAAATGCTTTTTCTGTTACCCTGATAATATGATCTTTAATAAATTGAGAACCCTCTTTTGCACCATCTTCTGGATGTTTGATAGCACATTCCCATTCTAAAACAGCCCATCCTTCAAATCCATAGGTAGTCAATTTTGAAAAAATAGATTTAAAATCTACTTGCCCATCTCCTAATGATCTAAATCGACCCGCTCGATTTTTCCAAGGTTGAAAACCACTATAAACACCTTGTCTGCCAGTAGGGTTAAGCTCAGCATCTTTAACATGAAACATTTTTATTTTCTCGTGATAAATGTCTATATTTTGTAAATAGTCCAAATGTTGAAGTACATAATGACTAGGATCATACAACATGTTACATCGATTGTGATTTCCTACACGCTCTAAAAACATTTCAAATGTAATACCATCATGTAAATCCTCACCAGGATGAATTTCATAACATAAATTAATTCCACACTCCTCAAATTGATTTAGTATAGGAGTCCACCTACTTGCAAGCTCATCAAAAGCTGTCTCAATCAATCCAGCAGGTCTTTGAGGCCATGGATAGACATAAGGCCAAGCTAAAGCACCCGAAAATGTAACGTGCTCAGTCAGTCCCAAATTTTTTGAAGCTTTGGCTGCCATCATGAGTTGCTCGACTGCCCATTTTTGTCTTTCTTGAGGGTTTCCTCTTACTTCAGCTGCAGCAAAACCATCAAAAGCAGTATCGTAAGCTGGGTGAACAGCTACAAGCTGGCCTTGAAGGTGTGTTGACAATTCCGTTAATGTCAAATTAAATTTTGATAACGTGCCCTTAACCTCATCACAGTAATCTTTACTTTCGTAGGCTTTTTTCAAATCAAATAATCTATTATCCCAACTAGGTATCTGGACACCAATATAACCCAAATCACTAGCCCACTTAGAAATATTCTCTAAACTATTGAAAGGAGCTTCATCTCCTGCAAATTGAGCTAAAAATATAGCTGGACCTTTAATTCCCGTCATTCACCTATCCCCCAAGTCATATTATTACAGTATATTGTTTTTTTAAATAGCTTAAAAGCCATGTAAAATCAGCATTTATCATTAATTAAAAAATTAGTATAATTCAAAATATTAGTTATTGAACTTAGGAGGAAATAACATGAAGAAAATACTATCTGTATTTCTAGTTCCTGTTTTTGCCTTACTTTTTTCTTTAAATGCAAAATCAGAGTCATTGACTCTTGGTTGGGCCGCTTGGGATCCAGCTAATGCACTTCAAGAATTAAGTAAAGAGTTTACAGCAGAGACGGGTGTCGAAATGAACTTCGAATTTGTGCCATGGCCAAATTTTGCGGAGAGAATGCTAAACGAATTAAACAACCAAGGTAAAACATTTGATTTGTTAATCGGAGACTCTCAATGGATTGGACAAGGTGCTGAATATGGTCACTATGTGAAGTTAAATGATTTCTTTGATGCTAATGGCATTTCAATGGATGATTTTAACCCTGCAACTGTTTACGCATATTCCACATGGCCTAAAGGTTCACCAAACTATTATGCCTTACCAGCAATGGGTGATGCTCTAGCTTGGGCTTACAGAAAAGATTGGTTTGATAGACCAGAACTACAAGCAGAGTTCAAAGGTAAACACGGTTATGATTTAGGTGTTCCAAAAACTTGGGATGAACTTTATGATATGTGTACTTTCTTCCAAGGAAGAGAAATTGATGGTCAGGTAAGATATGGTGCTGCAATTAATACAGAGCGTGGCTCTGAAGGTATCACTATGGGTGTTACAGCAGCTATGTATGCATGGGGAATGGAATACGAAAATCCAGATAAAGCTTATGATATGGATGGCTACTTCAACTCCGATGCATCAGTTGAAGCTGTTGAATTTTACAGAAAGATGTACGAAGATTGTGCACCTCCAGGACACTCAGATGCTTACATGGTTGCAAATCTTGACGCCTATAAATCAGGACAAGTTGCATTCCAAATGAATTGGTATGCTTTCTGGCCTGGTGTTTCTAAAGAAGACAGCGACGGAAGAGTTTCTGGTTTCTTTGCAAACCCATGTCAAAATGTATGCGCGGCTACACTTGGCGGACAGGGTATCTCTGTTGTAAAATACTCTGATAAACAAGATCTAGCGTTGGAATATATGAAATGGTTTGCAAAACCTGATATTCAGCAAAAATGGTGGGATTTAGGTGGATATTCATGTCACATGGATGTTCTAGGATCTCCTGATTTTGTTGACTCCGCTGTATATGCTCAAGGTTTCTTAGACTCAATGGGTATAGTCAAAGACTTTTGGCAAGAACCAACATTTGTTGAGTTGATGCTACCTATGCAGGAGAGAATTCATGACTACGTTGTGAATGGAAAAGGTTCTGCAAAAGAGGCACTTGACAAAATTATTGACGATTGGACTGAAGTCTTCGAAGACGACGGTAAAATTTAATTAGTATATATATTTTTTAGGGTGGGTTTATTCCCACCCTCTCACCTATACCTAAATTATAAATATGAAAAGCGCTGTTAAAAAGTTTAAGGGATTGTCCGATAAGGCAATTGCTTGGATTTTTATAGCACCGACATTAATTTTACTTCTAGCTATAAACATTTATCCGCTCATCTATGCCATAAGAATGTCTTTTACAAACTTCTACGCCAACAAGATTGGAAGAGAAGTAAAATTTGTTGGATTAAAAAATTACAAAAAAATTCTAGGAAAAGAAGAGATTTGGGAAAAGATGCAAATAACTGCTCATTTTGTCTGTTGGACATTAGTTATACAAGCGTTGATTGGTCTAGGGTTAGCATTACTTCTAAATAAAAAATTTAAAGGCAATGAACTACTAACAACACTTATTGTTTTACCTATGATGTTATCACCTGCAGTTGTTGGAGTATTTTGGACATACTTATATAACCCACAAGTTGGATTATTTAATTACGTTGTGAACTTTTTCTACGATTTTGGTATTTTTGATATGATTGGCTCAAGCACGTTGGCTCCATGGTCTATTGTCATTGTTGATACATGGATGTGGACACCCTTTACTATGCTTATCTGTCTTGCTGGTCTAAGATCAATACCTAACTACCTTTATGAAGCTGCAGAAGTCGATAGAGCTAGTAAATGGCAACAATTTATTCATATCACACTCCCCTCTGTTCTCCCTTTTTTATTACTCGCCCTTCTTTTCAGAGGTATTGAAAATTTCAAAATGTTTGATTTAGTTGCAGAGCTTACTTCTGGCGGTCCTGGTTCAGCAACGGAATTGGCATCAATAAATTTAAAAAGAGAGGCTTTTGAAAAATGGAAGACTGGATATAGCTCAGCATTTGCGGTTATATTATTTGTAACAATATTTGGTTTTGGAAATGTTTATGTGAAAGTGATGAATAAAATCAAGGATAGATGATGGATACTTCAAGATCACCCTCAGAAGCTAGCGGATTTTCAAGAAAATTAGCAGCTACAATTATTATTGTATACATGGTTGTTACACTTATTCCAATTTCATGGATGGTAGCAACAAGCTTTAAAAGTGTTGATAGTGCTATCTCATATCCTCCTGAGGTTTTTTTTGAACCATCATTAGAGGGTTATGTAAATCTTTTTACAAACCGTTCAAGACAACCTAAGGATTATTTAGACTCTCTTCCGCCGCCTGATACCTGGTACGAGGAATTAGTTAGAAGTAGAGAGATGGTAATAACAGGACCTTCTAAATTCTTACCAAGATATTCTAATTCTTTGATTATCGGATTTGGAGCTACATTCTTTTCTGTATTTTTAGGTTCCCTTGCAGCATATGCATTGTCAAGATTTAAAGTTCCTTTAAAGGATGACTTATTATTTTTTATTTTGTCGACAAGAATGTTTCCTCCCATAGCTGTGGCTGTTCCAATTTTCATAATGTATAGGAAACTTGGTTTAGGAGATACCCATGTAGGAATGATAATTTTATATACGGTTGTAAACTTAAGTTTATCTGTATGGTTATTAAAAGGTTTCATGGATGAAATACCAAGGGAGTATGAAGAGGCAGCCATGATTGATGGATACTCTAGAATGCAAGCATTTTTTAAGGTTGTGCTACCACAGGCAACCACAGGTATTGCCGCCACTGCTATTTTTTGCATGATTTTTTCTTGGAATGAATATGCATTTGCCGTTTTACTTACACAATTTAATGCCCAAACAGCTCCACCATTCATTCCTACTATAATAGGAGAGGGGGGTTTAGACTGGCCCGCTATAGGAGCAGGTACAACATTATTTTTAATACCAGTTATGATATTTACTGTGGTGCTAAGAAAACATTTACTCAGAGGTATAACATTTGGAGCGGTAAGAAAATAATGAGTGAGAAAAAAAGTTTATTAAGAAGAATTTTTAGAAGATCTATTTGGGAAAATGCATCAACTGTTTTGATTTTGGTGGGTGTATTTATGTTAATGCAACCTTTTGCAATGTGGATGTATACCTATTCCTTTATTGTAATTCTTATTGGGACCATTGGATTTGTTATTACAAGTCATTTTCCAGATTAACCATGGCAGAGATAGAAATTAAAAATTTACATAAATCTTTCGGTGACTTTGTTGCAGTAAAAAATTCTAATCTTGTAATAGAAAATAAAGAATTCTTTGTGTTACTAGGTCCCTCAGGTTGTGGGAAAACAACAACTCTAAGAATGATAGCTGGATTAGAACTACCAACCTCAGGAAACATTTTACTTGATAAAGAGGATGTAGGTTATTTAAGAGCCTCTCAACGTGATATAGCCTTTGTTTTTCAGCTTTTTGCTTTATATCCACACATGAATGTCAGAAATAACTTAGCTTTTCCACTTAAAATGCAAAAGTTTTCTAAAACTGAAGTTGATGCAAAAGTTATGGAAGCAGCAAAGCTTCTAAGAATTGATCATTTATTAAAATCAAAAGTATCCTCACTAGCTGGAGGAGATCGTCAACGAGTTGCTTTAGGTAGAGCACTTGTTCGAAGACCTAAAGCATTTTTAATGGATGAGCCTTTAGGCACACTTGATGCTGAATTTAGAGAATTAATGTGTTTAGAACTTAGAAAACTTCATGATGATATAGACGCCACTACAGTTTATGTCACACACGATCAACAAGAAGCAATGTCAATGGCAGATCGAATAGCAGTAATGAATGAAGGAGAGGTTTTACAAGCTGACTCCCCAAAAATTATTTATAATAAGCCAAAAACTAAATTTGTAGCAAATTTTATTGGATCACCGGGTATGAATTTTATCCCAATTAAAGAAAAAATTACTCCAAATCAATCAAGTATCAAATTACTAGACTCTTCTTTAAAAATACCTGAACAAAGAGAAGGCACAAATTCAAATGAGAATTTTTTAGGAGTAAGACCAGAAAATTTAAGGTTAGTATCCGAAAATGGAGTAAAAGGAAATATCTTTGGTGTTGAGTATTTAGGTTCTAGAAAAATACTTACTGTTGAAACTCAACTAGGAAATATAAAGATAAGAGTAGATAGTGACACGCAAGTTAAAATTAATGAGCAAATTCAATTTGATACACTGAATAATAATCAAATAATTTTTGATGGATCAAATGATATGGCACTTCAAAGTGAGTTTATGAGTTAATGTCTAAAGTAGAATTACAAAATATTACAAAAATATACGATAAAACAATCAAGGCTTTAGATGACATAAGCTTTACAGTAAAAGATGGTGAGTTTTTTATTTTGCTCGGACCAACAGGTGCGGGGAAGACAACAACGCTTAGATCAATTGCTGGTCTTGAAAAAATAGATCAAGGAAAAATTTTTTTTGATGATGAGGATGTTTCTGTGGCTCAGCCAGCTGCAAGGGACACAGCGTTTGTCTTTCAACAGTATTCCTTATACCCACACTACAAAGTATATGATAATTTAGCTTTCCCACTTCGATCTCCTTTAAGAAAAGTCCCCGAGTCTGAAATTAATGAAAAAGTCACAAAAATAGCGGAAATGTTGAAGATTTCTGGAAAATTAAACAACAAAGCAACAGAGTTATCGGGTGGCGAAATGCAAAGAGTTGCTATTGGTAGAGCTTTGGTAAGAAATCCAAGCATTTATTTGATGGACGAACCACTATCTTCTCTAGATGCAAAACTTCGTGAGAGCTTAAGGGTAGAATTAAAAAAAATTCAGTTAAACTTAGGCTCAACTATTCTTTATGTAACTCACGATCAAGCTGAAGCTACAACTATGGCTGATCAAATTGGTGTTTTGGAAAATGGAAAGATAGCCCAGATAGGAACACCTGAAGAAATATATAATAATCCTAATTCTATTTATGTAGCAAATAGACTAGGATCCCCTAAAATTAATATTTTAGATAAAACTTCAATTAATACCTCGTCACCAAATCAGGCTAGTCAATTAGGATTAAGACCTGAGCATATAAAATTAGGCCAAGGAGAGCTTATCGGTTCTATTAAAACAATTGAGTCTTTAGGAGCTGAAACAGTAGTGGAGTTAGAATATAAGGGATTAGAAATTTTATCTTTATATCAAGGACTATTTCAAGGAGTACGTGGAGATGAAATAAAGTTTGCCATTGATAATAGTAAAGTTTTATTTTTTGATGACAAAGGAGTGAGTGTACAATGAGTGTTGATTTCCTTATCGAAACTGCAAAGAAAATACAGGTTATCATTAATGATAATTCTTCTGAAATTGAAAAGTTAGATCAAGAAATAGGTGACGGTGATCATATTTTTAATGTTCAAAGAGGAATAAAACTCGTCATAGAATTAGAACCAACCATAAAAGATCTAATAATGTCTAAGGCATTAAATCAAATTGCAATGAAGGTCCTTTCTGGCATAGGTGGTTCATCAGGAGCATTATTTGGAACGTTATTTATGACTATGGCTAAAGGCAATGCTATTGATGAAGGTGTTGATTATAAAAAAGCTATAGAAATTTTTGCAGAGGGTGTGGAAGCAGTCAAACAAAGAGGTAAAGCTGATGTGGGAGAAAAAACAATGATGGATGTTTTAATCCCTGTCTCTAATTGCCTCAAAAAAGGTGTTGAGGACGACAAAGATCTTAAAGAAATACTAAAAGAGGCCGTAGAAGTAGCGGAAAAAGGGATGTTTTCGACAAAAGATCTCTTGGCTACAAAAGGTAGAGCTTCTTTTTTAGGAGAGCGAGCAAAGGGCCATATTGATCCTGGCGCCCGGTCATCACAATTAATGATAAAAACTGTCTGTGAGTCAGTTATAAATAGTTAGGAGGAAACTATGAAAAAATTTATGAATTCAGCAGATGACTTTTTAAAGGAGAGCCTTCAAGGTTTTGGTGCTGCACACCAAGACATTGTTAGTTGTCATTACGATCCAAATTTTATAACCAGAGTCACTCCCACAAAAGAGGGAAAAGTAGCTTTGATAAGTGGAGGAGGCAGTGGTCACGAGCCTATGCATGGTGGATTAGTTGGACACGGAATGCTCGATGCAGCTTGCCCAGGATTTGTATTCTCATCACCGACACCAGATCAAATGTTAGCTGCTGCTGAAAAAGTAGATAGTGGAGCAGGTGTCCTTTTTATTGTTAAAAATTACTCAGGTGATGTTATGAATTTTCAAATGGCTGCTGAAATGATGCAAGGCCCCAATGAATCTGTATTAACAAATGATGATGTTGCTGTTGAAGACTCTTCATTTACAACTGGTAGAAGAGGTGTTGCTGCCACTGTTGTTGTTGAAAAAATAGTCGGTTCTCTAGCAGAGCATGGAGGTAGCTTACATGAGTGTAAAGCTTTAGGGGATAAGGTGAATAAAAATTCAGGATCTATGGGAGTTGCCTTCTCAAGCTGTACAGTTCCAGCAGCTGGAAAACCAAACTTTGATATTGGTGATGATGAAATGGAATTTGGGGTAGGGATTCATGGTGAGCCTGGAAGAAGAAGAGATAAAGTTAAATCTGCTCAAGAAATTACAAATGAATTATTGGAGGCAATTAATGAGGATTTAAAACCCGAGGCTAACGAAGAAATATTATTATTTGTAAATGGTATGGGCGGAACTCCTTTAACAGAGTTATACCTAATTTATGATAATGCTAAAAATATGTTAGATAAAAAAAATATAAAGATTTCAAGGTCTTTGGTTGGAAATTATTGTACTTCTCTTGAAATGCAAGGAGCTTCAATTACCCTTACTAAACTTGATGAAGAGCTTGTTAAGCATTGGGACTCCTCTGTTCACACTGCGGCTATGAGATGGGGTGTCTAAAAATTTATAAAGCCTGTAGGAGAACTACAGGCTTTTATACTACTAAGCAATTTCTAATTTTAATGATTATGATGATCGAGAGTGACATCGCCTACTATTGTTTCGACTGAAACCCTATTATCTAAATTAGTATTTAATCTTTTTTCCCTTGCTGCATCTGCTGCTTTCATGGTTTCGGCATCTGGGTAAATTGTGACAGCCATTAAGGTTACATCGTCAATTCTAATACCAATTAACTGACTTGCTTGTGGAAATTCAGATGGAGCATTTTGAACGTACCCTTGTGTTTGATCATCTGCAGCCTCCTTTGAATCCATTTTTACTGTGGTTATTCTTGCTATACTCATTTAGAAATCCTCCTTGATATTGAACTAAATTTTTTAATTAATGTTTCAATATTACATCCCAACATCATTTTAATTAAACATTAAATTACATGATTAACTTGATTATTATGCATATCATAAAATTAAAATTATGCTTTATCATAAATAGAAATTTCTATACGAGAGGAGCTAATTTATGAAAATTAATATAGGTGATAAAATAGAAGATATAGAATTACCTGACTCTTACGGGAATATATTTAAACTTTCTAGTACAAAAGGTAAAAAAGTATTATTAACTTTTTATAGACACGCTTCTTGTGCTGTTTGTAATTTAAGAATTAATGAGTTTGTAAAAAAATATAAAGAATTTGGTACAAATTTTACAATGGTAGGGATCTTTCATGCACCAGTTGATTTTTTAAAGAAAAATATGGATAGACATAATTTGCCATTTACTGTTCTTGCAGATGAAAATTTCGAATATTTTAAAAAATATGATGTTGAAAGATCTTATGGAAAACTCTTCTCTGCTTTTATTTTTAAAGTTCATAAATTTTTTTTAGCCGGAATAAAAGGTTATTTACCTGTTCAGTTTAAAGGGTATGTAGATATTGTTCCAGTTGATATTCTAATTAACGAGGAAGGAATAGTTGAGGATGTGTATTATGGGGAGAGTGATATTGCTGATCACATGCCTTTTGATAAAATTAAGGCATTTTCAATAGCCTAAAATTTTAATAATCAGTTATAAAAATAGATTGCAAAACCAAATATAAATATTCCTATCAAAAAATAACTAATTGCAGATTTTTTAAAATATATTTCTGATCTAAAAATAATATTAAAGATTTTGTATGAAGCATAAACAATAAAGGCAATTATCAATAAAGTGATAAGCCAAGTGCCTAAAAATTCAAGAGAAAAAAGTTTGTTTAACGAGTTGTCCATAAATCTTATATGCAGTTATCTTTATCATAGCTCCCTGAATAGTCACCATTTTTATCAACATAATAAATTATTTGAATTGTTGGCAAACCGCTCTCATTCATTAGATGAAATTCAGTACAGCCATCATCATTTTTGTTTCCAGGTAATAAAAAGTTCCCATCTCCAATATCTATTGAACTCGGCTTAGAAACATCATTACTGCAACTTTGTATGAGAATATAAAAAATTAAAAAAAGATAATTACTAAAACTTTTTACTGTAAACAATTTGAACCTCAGAGTAATTATCATTATTTATTGAATACTTAGTACCAAAATCTGAGGTCTCATCAATATTTATATCGTAATAAAAGCTTATTTTACCATCTATTTTATCCGAACTTAAGTTAACCATCTGGGATGTATTTTTATAATTACCATCTATATCGTATCCTGACAGATTAGTAAATTTGGCCTCACCTTGAGCTATATGTAAAGGAAGCTCTAAAGCAGTGGTAAATTTAGATTGATATAATTTTTTTTCATAAGCTAATGTTGACTCAAAAGTATGTATATCTGACATTTCAATGACGTTTGAATCTTTAAAATCACTCTTAGTTAAACCATATCCAATATTAAATTTTAATTTATCTCCGTTTAAATCGTATGAATTTTTAAATTTAGCAAAATATGTTTGAGTTTCTTTTATTTCGAAAGCTCCAGAAAATGTTGTTCCTAGTAAACTATCT
>CACKOX010000028.1 GCA_902601865.1 uncultured Alphaproteobacteria bacterium
TTAATTATTTTTAACGAGTCTCTCAACCACTGAATTGCCGCCCCAGCTATAAAAATTGACCCCTCGAGTGCATAAGTGGTTTCCCCATTTATTCTGTAAGCTATAGTCGTCAACAAATTATTTTTAGATATTCTTATATTCTTCCCTATATTCATAATCATAAAACAGCCGGTGCCATATGTTGATTTTATAGAACCTTGTTCAAAGCATGCTTGTCCTATAGTTGCAGCTTGTTGATCGCCTGCAATTCCACCAATTTTTATATTTGAACCAAAAAGCGTAGTGTACCCAAATTCATCTACGCTATTTTTAACTCTAGGTAAAATTGTCAAAGGTATATTAAATATTTTTAAAAGACTTTTAGACCAAGAATTTTTATTTATATCATACAACATAGTTCTGGACGCATTGGTTGCTTCAGTAAAATGAGATCTTCCCTCAGTTAATTTCCAAAGTATCCAAGTATCTATTGTTCCAAATAAAAGTTTATCTTCTTTTAAAAGTTTTTTAGAGGACTCTATGTTATCAATAATCCATTTTATTTTAGTTGCAGAAAAATACGAATCAATGACTAAACCAGTAATTTTTTGAATCTTTTTTGTAAAACCTTTTTTTTGTAAATCTTTACAATAATTTACCGTCCTGCGATCTTGCCAAACTATAGCTTTGTAAACAGGCTCACCTGTATCTTTATTCCATAGAACAGTTGTTTCTCTCTGGTTAGTAATACCAATTCCAGATATATCATCTGGGCTGATGTTAGCTTTTTTTATTGCATTTTTAGCAGTGCTCAAGACCGACTCGAAGATTTCATTAGGATCATGTTCAACACATCCATCTTTGGGAAAGTATTGTTTTAACTCCAATTGATCATAGGTAACTATTTCAAATTTATTATTAAATATTATGGACCTTGTCGAAGTAGTTCCTTGATCTATTGAAAGGATATATTTAATCATTTACTTCAAATATTATATAACAAATGAGCTACAAATATTTTTTTAAAATATTTTCTAATTTTGGCAATTTTTCCTTTGGAAAATTTATACCCAACTTAGTTCTTCTAAAGAGGATGTCCTCTGAGGTCTTAGCCATTTCTTCAAGAACAAGATATTTAATCTCAAACTCATAAAGATCATTAGTAATATGTTCTCCACCGTCGCTAAAACCTTGATAATATTGGTTTAATTTTGTTATTTTATGACCATAAGTTTTTATTAGTCTTAATAATATTCCCTCAGGTATTAAAAAATTTAAATCTGTTGTTTTTTCTCCACCTGGTAAAATTTCATTTCCAGTCCATGATTTATTAGAAATTTTAATATATTTTGAAATTTTATTTAATGCGTGCTCTGATAATTTTCGGAATGTTGTAAGCTTTCCACCAAAAACTGTCAATATTGGTGCATCTTTATCGTCTATCTCAAAAGTGTAGTCCCTTGTAATCTTTGAGACATTTTCGCTTAAATCCTCTACTAATGGCCGCACACCGGAATAAGTCCAAATAATACTATCTTCGGTAATTTTATTTTTTATAAATTTATTTACTGATGATATGAGGTATTTTTTTTCAATATCAGTTATTTTGGGATTGTCATATGATTTAACTTCATGATCTGTTGTTCCGATGAGTGTATATTTATCTAAATAGGGTATTAAAAATATTATTCGTTTATCATCTAGTTGAAGAATATAGGCTTGCTCACCTTTATAAAGTTTTTCTGTAATAATATGACTACCTTGAACATGTCGAATTTTTTTTCTAGACTGAATACCAATAAGATTATTTAAAACATCTAAGGCATACGGACCTGATGCATTTATGATAACTTTTGAATACAAAATTTCACCATTATTTAAAAAAACTTCCCAATTATCTTTTTTCCTAATAACTTTTTGTATATTCGCATTTGTATAAATTTTAGCTCCTTTGCTTATAGCGTCTTGTGCATTTAAGAGAACCAACCTAGCATCATCAACGAATAAATCTGAATATTCATATCCTTTTGTGTAATCTGACTTTATAGGATTTTCATCATAATCATTTTCTAAATTTATTACCTTAGATTTTGGGAGGGTAATAACACCACCCATCCAATCATAAAGAATTAGACCCAAACGTATTAACCATGTAGGACGCAAACTTGGGACATGGGGTAAAACAAATCTTATTGGCTTTGTAATATGAGGTGCTATTTTTCTAATTACCTCTCGCTCTATTAAAGATTCTCTTACTAATCTGAATTCGTAATTTTCTAAGTACCTTATTCCACCATGTATTAATTTTGTTGACCAAGATGAAGTTTTTGATGCCAGATCACCTTTTTCAATTAATGTAACTTTTAAACCTCTCCCAGACGCATCTCTTGCGATTCCTACTCCATTAATCCCACCACCAATAATTAATAAATCTTGCAAATCGTCTTAATTTTAAAGAAAAAAAAATAATTTTTTCAAATTATCTATTTTTTTTGTTCAATTTTAATCAAAATAGACCATAAACTTATTGACAAATCGATTAATATTTCAGCGTTTATTAAGTAGTCATTTAAGGTCCTTGTATAATCAGCAACATGTGAATAGGATCTGTTAAATGACGAAAAATGAAATAAAAATTAGAAAACAGATAATAGAGGCTTGCCTTTTAATGGAAAAAAAAGGCTTGAATCAAGGTAAAGCGGGCAACATTAGCGTTCGATGGAAAGATGGGATGCTTATAACCCCATCTGGCATTTCCTATCAGGGCATGAAAGCCAAAGATATTGTTTTTGTAGACTCTAAAACTAAACCTCATGGAATATGGAAGCCCTCAAGTGAGTGGAGATTTCATTTTGACATATTAAAAGTAAGAAAAGAATTTGATGCAGTCGTGCACAATCATCCTGCTTATGGTACAGGTATGTCGATACTAAGAAAGGATATAAAAGCCTATCACTATATGATTGCCTTTTTAGGAGGCGACACAATTAAATGTTCTACTTTTGCAGTTCCTGGATCACAGGAATTATCAGATGCAGCAATAAAGGCTCTTAAAGGAAGGAAAGCATGTTTATTAGCAAATCATGGTACAATTACGTGTGGTAAAAATTTAGACGAAGCAATGTTTTTGACTGAAGAATTTGAAATTTTATGTAAGCAAATTACTATTGCAAAAATAAACGGTAAGCCCCAGTTGGTCGAAAAAAAACATATGAAAAAAATAATTGAGGCTATAAAAATGTATGGTAAATACTAATCCTTCATTTCCTCAGGAAGAGTTAAAATCTTTTAAAGATATTTCTTTTAAACTTGGCTCAAATAGTCATTTAGTACAAGCCGCAGGAGGAAATACTTCAATTAAGTCTGATGGAAGAATGCTCATTAAAGCATCTGGAACTTGGTTAATTAATTCTTTAGATAAAGATATTTTTGTTGAAGTTGATTTAAATTCCATTACTGAAAAAATAAATAATGGAAAAGAAGATAATTTTATAGAGGATATAATATCTAAAAATAATTTACATCCTTCATCTGAAACTTCATTTCATGCATTAATTAAGCATAAATATGTTTTACATGTTCATTCTACTGCAACAATTGCAAATGCAATTTCAAAAAGTAGTGAGTCTGATTTGAAAAAATACCTCGATGAAGATTTCATCTTTATTCCATACTGTCGACCTGGTTTTACTTTAACAATGGAAATAAAAAAATTAATTTTACCCTCAACTAACATATTAATTCTCGAAAATCATGGATTGATAGTTGCGGGTGATGATATTGAGGATACCTATAAATTGCTTTTAAAAATTCATAAAAAATTAGATTTAATCAGAAATGAAAAATTAGCCTTCGACTATTTAGAGGAGATTACAAATATCGATGGTTATAATCATAAAAATACTGATAAATATAAATTATTTTCAACACAAGATGAAAAATTACTCTCACTTTTCCCTAAATCATTTTACCCAGATCATGTAATTTTCTTAGGTCCTGGCATTCCTACATTTTTAGAGGAGAAAGAAGCAAATGAATTTATTCAAAATCTAAAAAGAAAGAATATTAATCTTCCTCCCTATTTAATTTTAAAATATAAAGGTCTTTTTGAAAACACTCAAGCTATTCCAGCTGCAAAAGAAATGATTGACTGTTTTTTGGAAGTTCTGCTAAGAATTGATTTATCAAAGTCTTTAAAATTTTTATCAAGTCAACAAGAGAGTGAGTTATTGAATTGGGATATTGAGATATATCGTCAATCAATAAACTAATGTCACTTTTTCTAGGAATTGACTTTGGAACGACTGGTGTTAGAACTTCTATTATCGATAAAAATATAAAAGAATTAATTAACTATTCAGTTTCTATTGACAGCCCGATAAGTAAGGGACCATTGGTTTATCAAAATCCAAATTTATGGTGGAGTGCATTAATCAAAAATCTTACATTTTTAAAAACTAAAATAGATTTAAATAAAATTGATAGATTATCAATCGATGGAACATCCGGTACAGTACTTATAACCGATCATTTTGGTAACCCTTTAGATAATGCATTAATGTACAATGACGCTTCAGCTGTAAAAGAGTCTAAGTTAGTTGATAGTATATCTGATGACCATCCAATTGTATCCAATTCTACTAATGCATTAGTAAGAGCATTATCATTAATCAATAAGCTAAAAAAAGAAAAATATAGGATTCTTCATCAAGCAGATTGGGTAGCTTGTAAAATAATTAATGATTACCTGTATTCAGATGAAAATAATGCTCTTAAACTAGGTTATGATTGTGTCGAAAGATCTTGGCCAAAATGGTTTGATCAGCTACCTATTGAAATGAATAGCTTACCAAATATAAAAAAACCAGGACAGTCTATAGGCGAATTAAGAAACTCTGAACTTATTGATTTAGGTTTTAGTAACAAAACCAAGGTTATAGCAGGCACTACTGATAGTATTGCAGCATTTTTAGCTACTGGAGCCAAAAATATAGGAGAAGCAGTTTCCTCAATTGGTACTACTATGGTAGTAAAAGCTATCTCAAATAAGCCAATTTATAATAAGGAATATGGGATTTACAGTCATCGTTTGGGTGAAAATTGGCTAGCCGGGGGAGCTTCCAATGTTGGAGGAAAAATTCTAAAAGAACTATTTTCAGATAGAATAGAGGAATTATCAAAAGACATAGACACAAATAATTTATTGAATTTAAATTACTATCCTCTGGCACAAAAAGGTGAAAGATTTCCTTTTAATGACCCTAACAAATTACCAATTTTAGAACCTCGTCCTAATTCTGAAATAAAATTTTTTCAGGCTGTACTTGAGGGTATAACCAATGTTGAAAAATTGAGCTACGAGAGGATATCAGAAATAGGTGGTAAATACCCTAAAACTATTTTCACAATAGGAGGTGGAGGAAAAAATTTAAAGTGGAATGAAATAAGAAAAAAAATTCTAGGTGTGAAACTAAATAAGCCCTTATCAAATGATGCTTCTTTTGGCTCTGCTCTTTTAGCATTAGGTAATATTTTTTAAATGGTAAAAAAATTATTATCTATTAAAGAAATTTCAGAGTATTACGATACCTATTATTTTGATCAATGGGGAGTCGTTCATGATGGTATAAATATTTTTAATGAAGCAGAACAAGTTTTTTCATATTTACAGTCACTAAATAAAAAAATTTATATAATTAGTAACTCAGGAAAAAAATCTTCAGATAATATTGACCGTTTGATAAAAATGAGTGCAAAAAATATTTTAAAATCTCATTTAATTACATCAGGAGATGTATGCTTAGAATATCTAAAATCTAAAAAGAGCCCCTTTGAAAATATTGGAAATAAATATTACGTTGTTGCAACAGATTACCCCTTATTGCAAAACACAACATTTGAAAAGACGAGTTCTTTAGAAAATGCTAATTTTCTTTTACTAACCTCTACTACTGGTCTAAAAAAAACTGATTTTATCGACGAAATCTATACGAAAGCTTTAGAAATGAAGTTACCCCTAGTTTGTTCAAATCCTGATATTCTTGGTGTTTCTGGAGAAAATATTCATCCTTCAACAGGAGACCTTGCAGTTAAGTACAAAAAAATGGGAGGACAAGCATTTATAATTGGTAAACCAAATATTGAAATTTTTCATTATGTTCAAGAATTATCCAATAGTGATAAATCGAAAACTTTGATGATAGGAGACTCTCTATTTAATGATATTGCAGGCGCCAATGGTTTTGGTATAGACTCATTATTGATCACTTCTGGAATTCATAAAGAAGAATTCATGCAAAATATACCAACGAACGATATAATTGATAATATAAAATCGGATTTCCAAATCACCGGAAAGCCAGATTATATAATGGATAGACTTCAATGACATTTGATTTTAGTGAATTCAAAAACAAAAAGATTATTGTTACGGGTTCAAGTACAGGTATCGGTTTTGAGACAGGTGTAGAATTTTTAAACTTAGGAGCTAATGTAATCTTTCATGGTAATCAATCAATTAATGATCTTGAAGCTAGGATAAAAACTAAATCTCAAAGTCAAAATTTTAAATTATTCAAATCTGATTTTACAGATTTATCTCAAGTAGATAACTTTATGAACGATGCTATAAATTATTTAGATGGTCTAGATATATTAGTCAATAATGCTGGAACAATGGTAGGAAGATATCAATTAGATACAATTAGTGAAAAAGATTTTTTAAAAATATTTGATCTGAATGCTAAATCAGCATATTTTGCAACAAAAAGTGCGTGCACAATTTTTAAAAAACAGAATTATGGAAATATTATTAATGTATCAACTATCAGTGCAAGAACAGGAGGCAGTGCGGGGTCGAGTGTATACGCTGCGTCTAAAGCTTTTGTTTCAGCAATTACTAGATCGCTTGTTTCAGAATTATCACCCTACAATATAAGAATAAACGCTATCTCACCTGGTACAATTACTACAAAGTTTCATGAACAATATTCTTCCCCAGAAAAATTAGAAGCTACAAGATTAAAAATACCAATGAAAAGACTTGGCACGGCAGAGGATTGTGTAGGGCCTATAATTTTTTTATCCTCACAGACAATGAGCAGTTATATTACAGGACAAATTTTAGAGGTAAATGGGGGCCAATTTATTTCTTAATGTCAAAGATATTATCTATAGGTGCGGGCGTTATGGGAACAGCTATCACTATTCCAGCAATTTCAAATGGTCACGAAGTAAAACTCGTTGGCACTAGTCTTGATAAGGACACAATTAACTCAATTAATAAAAATTCTTATCACCCGAAACTCGATATTAAACTAACAAATACGTCAGCAATACAATCTAATGAAATGTCTCAAGAGGACATTAATACATCTGATGTTATTATCATTGGAATTAGTTCATCAGGTGTCGACTGGTTCATTGACTTCATTAAAAATTTTAATATTACAAATAAACACTTCCTTATCGTTACCAAAGGTTTGTATATTAATGAAAAAGAAGAGCTAGATATTTTTCCAAATAAAATTAAAAAACAAATTAATCAAGATTTCACTTTAACTGCTGTTACTGGCCCTTGTAAAGCAATTGAGCTAGCAAAAAAAAATTTAACAAATATATGTTTTGTAAATCCTGATCTAGAAATTGCTAAGAATTTATCCAATATATTCAAAAATGAATACTATGTAGTAAATTTACAGACTGACTTATTAGGCTCTGAGCTTTGTGCAGCTCTTAAGAACATATACGCAATAGCTGTTGGCTATTCACAAACGTATTTCTCCAATGAAGAAAAAATTTTTAATCCTGAATCCGCATTATTTTCACACTGCGTTAATGAGATGAGCCATTTTGTAAAATTAATAGGTGGTCTTCAAGAAACAGTATTTGGGCTATCTGGGATTGGAGACTTACATGTTACCTCTGGAACAGGAAGAAATGGTCTTTTAGGTAATTTATTAGCAAAGAACAGAACATATGAAGACATCATCTCTAAAGAATTAAAAGACGAAACTGTTGAAGGAGCACAAACTATTAGGGAATTAGGACATTTATTAAACAAACTGGTAAAACAAAACAATCTTCCAATTTTGGGTAGTTTAGTGAGATGTATCTGTCAAAACGAAAAACTGCATATACCTTGGAATGAATTAAATATATAACTAACTATGCTCAAAAAAATTGTTATTGGTGCAGACCATTTAGGGAAAAATCTTAAAGATAAAATAAAAGAACATCTACAATCTAAAGGTATTGAAGTCTTGGATGTAGGAGTCAATGATGACTCACAAGTAGATTATCCAGATGTTGGTAAAACATTAGCTAAAAAGGTACAAGATAGTGAATTTGAGAGGGGAATTCTAGTTTGTGGAACTGGTGCTGGAATGGCTATCGTCGCTAATAAGTTTTCAGGTGTTAGGGCGGTTTGTGTGAACGATGCTTACACCGCAGAGAGATCTATTGCGAGTAACAATGCTCAAATTATAACCTTTGGCGCTTTAATAACAGGCACTCCCAATGCAATTATGTACACAGATATTTGGTTGAAAAATAATTTTCAGTCTGAGAGATCTGGAAAAAAAGTTGATAAAATTAATAAGTTAGATAGCTAGTTTTTAGATTTATAATTATAAAAGTTTTTTAATAAAATTTTAAAATATTTTCAAGTTAAGGAAAAAGAATAAAACTTTTTTCATTTCTTTGAAATTCATAAAGTAGTAAGCATCTACTCTTTAACAGTTCCTAGAGTCAGCCCCCTTACAAAATGTTTTTTAACCATCAAAATCAATATAAATACTGGAATTATAGAAATAGTTGTAAAAGCAGCCATCATATCCCAACTAGGAATAGTTTTTAGTATAGATGCCTGGACGGGAATGGTTTTTACGTTCATTTGTCCAATCATTAATGCACATATAAATTCTGTCCAACTAAATATTAGGGATAAAATAAATGTAACAGCTATTCCACTTTTTGCACAGGGTACAACTAACTTATGCAAGATTTTTATTTTACTAGCACCATCTATATAAGCATTTTCATCAATTTGTTTTGGTACCTCATCAAAAAAACTTTTTAATAAAAGAACAGCTAAAGGTAAATTTATAAAAGTATGAACAAATATAATCCCAATGTAAGTATCAAGTAGATTGATTTTTTCATAAACAAAATATATGGGAATAGCTATAGATACCAATGGCATCATTCTCGCACTTAATATTGAAATTATTAAATATCTTTTAAATTTAAAATTTACTCTAGAAATATAATACCCAGCATAAATTCCAATTATTAATGTTAGTGAAGATGACCCTAAACCAATAATTAAACTATCTATTATTCTAGATGTTAAAAATAACTCACTATAGGAAGGGTCAAATTTAAAAAAGTTTGAAAATCCAAAGACTCTTTCATAAGCTGAAAAATCTATATCAAAGAAAAATAATTTAGGGGGCAGTGCAAAAAGATCTATATTATTTTTAAATGAAGATGTAATTAAAAAAAATATTGGGAAAATAAAAATTAAAAGTATGATATAGGATGAAATTTTTCTGATCAAACTACCTTACTGTTTAACTGACCCTAATGTCAGTCCTCTTACCAAGTGTCTTTGGACTAATAATATGAAAATAAAAGCGGGAATAATTGCAGCAGTACCTAACGCAGCCATATTATCCCAAGCTGTTCCAGTCGAGGTGACAAAGGATGTCGAAACAACAGGAATTGTTTTAAGTCCTGTTTGTGTGAGCATTAAGACAAAGATAAATTCCGTCCAACTAAAAATAAAACAAAGAACTGCAGTTGCAGCAATGCCACCTATAGCAAGAGGAACTATTAATCGCCAAAATACAAAAAATCTTGTTGCTCCATCTAATAAAGCAGCTTCATCAATATCCTTAGGAATGTCATCAAAAAAACTTTTCATAAGTAGAACAGCTAGGGGCAAATTCATTAATGCATGAATAATAATGATACCCAAGTGCGTATCCATCAAACCGATATTTTTGTAAATAAAAAACATTGGAATTGCTACAGCTACCGGGGGCATCATTCTTGTTGATAAAATCCACCCCATAAAATGTTGTTGGCCCCTTATTGGTATTCTTGACAGAGAATACGCTGCTAAAATTGATATTAACATTGCTAAACCTGTTGAGCCTAGAGCAATAATTATACTGTCTACAAGGTTTGGCATCATATAAAAATCACCGCCACCTGGTCTAACAGCACCCATATCCTCCACATAAAGAAAGCGGGATATCCCAAATACTTCCTCATAAGCAGAAAAGGAAACTTCAAAGTCAAATAATTTTGGAGGTAAGGCAAAAATATCTTTATCTTTTTTTATTGAAACAGTAATCCAGAAGTAAATTGGAAAGAAGAAAATCGCTGCAATTAACCAGCCTAAAACCTGTTTAAAAACTTTATTCAATCCTTTACCATTTAACCTTTGCAAAATGAATAAATGCATTTCCAACTATTAAAATTACTATCAGAGAAAATAAACTAATCGTTGCACCATAACCCCATTGCACAAAGGTAAATCTTTGCCATGAGTATAAGCTTAGTGTGTAAGTAGCAGTACCAGGTCCTCCTGACGTTAGCACAAATACATAATCTACCATTCTCCATAAATCTATCCCTCTTATTAAAACTGCTACAGCAATTACTTTGTGAAGCATCGGCAATGTTAATCTTCTAAAAACTTGAAAGGGTCTTGCCCCATCTATTACAGCTGACTCAAAGGGCTCACTTGGTAAAGACCTTAATCCAGCAACTAATATTAAAACCATAAAAGGTGTCCATTGCCAAATATCGACAATCATTACTCCCCAAAGTGCTAGTGTTGGATCTGAAAGTATCGTGTCCTCTGGTCCGATTAAGCCAATTGACTTCAATAACCATGGTATCAAACCATAATTAGCATCCTCCATAATTAAAAATATCATTCCAGCAATGGCAGGAGGTATAACTAAAGTAAGAGTTAATATGGATCTTATAATTCCAAATCCTGGATCATCTGAGTCAATTAGTAGAGCAATTCCCATTCCTAAAACAAGTTGAATTAATAAACACATAAAAGTGTAATATAAGGAAACCTTTAAAGAACCCCAGAAAACCCCATCTGTGAATAATCTTATCCAATTATCCCAACCAACAAAAAGAAGGGCCCTTTTTGCAGGAACAAACTCATGAAAGCTGAGATATATGTTGTAAAAAAAGGGGATAATAGCAAAGACGATTAGCATTGTGATTAAAGGTAAAAGCCAAGGAAGAGAGCTGTCAGAATTCATAAAACTAGGCAAAGAATATGACTTTTGAGAGCTCATTTTTAAGACTATACACTTATATTTAAAAGTGTTTATTTAAAATGTTCTTATTTTTAATATTTAAGTTTCCTCTGTTTTTTGATTATGTGAATATGTCAATATAATTAATAAAAAATTTGTTAATAACTGTCTTATGCCACTTGATAAGGAACTTGTATTATGCAAAAATTTAATACATCGGAGGGATATTCATATGCGCGATATGTATAGAAAAATGCACCTTGCAAACGTCGTAGGCAAGTATGTGAACGGTAGTATGAAGAGAAGAGATTTTCTTAAAAATGCCGGAATGCTTGGACTAGGAGCTGGTTGCTTGGGCACAATGGGAACTATGAGTAGGAAGTTTATTCCACAAGCTCATGCAGGTTCTCACATTGAATGGAGAGGGGATATGATGGATTGGCTGAGAGATGTATCATCTCCTTTCAGAGGTCAAACAGTTTCTTTGGCAACTGAGTCAACTCCTCCATCTAATGCGATCAACACTACTTTAAAACCTTTTTTTGAGGAAGTAACAGGAATTAAAGTAAATATTGAGGTTTTACCTTTAGAGCAAGTTTTACAAAAACTAACTCTAGACGTTGCCTCTGGATTAGGAACTTACGATACCTACTACTTAGATCAAAGTTGGATGGCAGCTTTTAGAGGCGATGCAGAAGATCCTCGTGAGCTTTATGCAGCAAAGCCTGACTTAGCTATGCCTAATTATAACTTTGACGATTTCTTAGGACCTCTTGTAGATGGTATTTCCATGTATGACGGTACTATGGTTGGAGTTCCATACGACATTCCTGTCTTCATTATGATGTACAGAGATGACGTTTATAAAGAGCTCGGATTAAGTGTTCCAAAAACATTTGATCAGTACATGAGCAATGCTCAAAAAATTCAGGCAGCAAAGCTTGGACACCTTAACCCAGATGGAAGACCAATATACGGAACTAACGGTCAAATGAAATCTGGTCACTACAGCTTAGAATGTGACTGGACAATGTTTGCATGGGCTTTTGGTGGTTCAATTACTAACCCAGATGGTAGTTTTGCCGGTAATGATGCTAACGGTTTAGCAGGAATGGATTACTGGACTAAACTAAAAGAATATATGCCTTCAGGTGTTACAGGTTGGACTTGGGACGGACAAGGTCAAGACATCCTTCAAGGAGGATCTGCTCAAACCATTTCATGGGGTGAGTTTTTCCCTTGGTGGGACTCAGATGAATCTGCTGTTCAAGGAAAAATGATGGCAGCTGCTTGCCCAGCTCCAGCTAGTCCATTGAGGGCTACTGGTGATTGTGGATATGGTGAAATACCTGGTGTTGCACACCAAGGTGGATCATCACTAGCGGTGTCAAAATACTCTAAGAACAAGGACGCTGCATGGTTGTTTGCTCAGTGGGCAACTAGCTATGAGACACAAGTCTATATCACTGCACTTGGTGGTGGCACAGGACCAACTAGAGCTGCTGTCTATGATGATGAGAGAGTTAAAGCTAATAATAGAAGCGGTAACGGTACAACTCGTCACCTAGATGTTGTTAGAGATGCTATCTTTAATGATATGGGCTCAGAGCCAGATCTTCCAGAATGGGCTGACATGTCTAGTAACATGATACCTATTGAACTTGGAAGGTATTGGGCTGGAGAGCACGGATCAGCAAAAGAGTGCCTAGACACTATTGCTAAGAATTTCAACAAAACTGTTGGAGTCTAGTTAACTAAA
>CACKOX010000029.1 GCA_902601865.1 uncultured Alphaproteobacteria bacterium
TAATTTCCTGGCTATCTGCCCAAGGATCATAAAGGTCCAAATTACAATCAAGTTTTGATAATTCTCTAATAACATTTTCAATACCAGAATTACGAATATCAGCACAATTTTCTTTAAAAGTTAAACCCATAATTAAAATATTAGATCCCTTAATATTAATTTTTTTATTTTTCATTTTACTAATCATAGTTGATGAAACATATGTGCCCATACTGTCATTAGTCTCTCTTCCTGCTAAAATTACTTTTGGATGATAACCCAAGCTTTCTGCTTTATAAGTCAAATAGTATGGATCTACTCCGATACAATGTCCTCCTACCAAACCTGGTTTGAAAGGTAAAAAATTCCATTTACTCTCTGCTGCATCCAATACTGCTTCAGTATCAATATTCATTTTATTAAACAACATTGATAATTCATTAATTAAAGCAATATTTAAATCACGTTGAGTATTTTCAATGACTTTTGCTGCCTCTGCTACTTTAATACTAGTCGCTTTGTGAGTACCAACTGTAATAATTTCTTTATATAGGTTATCAACTAGATCAGCAGTGTGTGGTGTTGAACCAGAGGTAATTTTTTTAATATTTGAAATGGTGTGATCTTTATCTCCGGGATTAATTCTTTCAGGGCTGTAGCCACAATAAAAATCATTATTATATTTTAATTTTGAGAAATTCTCTAAAATTGGTACGCATTGTTCCTCTACGCAGCCAGGATAGACCGTAGACTCATAAATAACTATATCGTTTTTTTTTAACATACTACTAACCATTTTAGTTGCCTTTTTTAGTGCGCCTAAATCTGGTTTTTTTAGTTTGTCAACAGGAGTCGGTACAGTAATTATATAACAATTAGAATTTTTTAAATCATCAAGATTATTAGTAAAATTTAATAATAAAATTTCTTGAAGTTCTTCTTTATTAAATTCTAAATTTTTATCTATACCCCTTTTTAGTTCTTTAATCCTGTTATTGTTTGTATCGTAACCAATAACATCTCTTTTTTTTGCAAATGCTATGGCAAGTGGTAAACCAACATAACCCAAACCTATTATTGCTAATTTAAGTTTTTCACCTTTATTTTTCATTTTTATTAATAACTATACTATAAAGAGCTAACTAGATATTATAAAAAATATGACTAATTTTAGAAAATATATAATTACTTCGTATAAAATTAGTAAAGCTAAGATTACTCTTAAAAATATATGGTGCTAAATTTACCAATGTTAAAATCATTACAAATTCTTAGATTTATAGCTGCAACAAGCGTTGTATATTATCATATCACTTTTAAATTTGGATCTTTCGGTGTAGATATATTTTTTGTTTTAAGTGGTTTTGTAATTGCATTAGTAATTTCTAATAAACAAAATCCAATATCTTTTGCTATAAGTCGAATATCGAGAATCGTACCAATATATTGGTTACTTACATCATTACTTTTATTAATAATACTTTTAGCACCGCAGTTAATTCATCAATCTAATGTTGCTAATGCTAGTGCTTTGAATTATCTAAGATCTTTGTTTTTTATACCATTTCATGAAGGAGTAAATATGATGCCCCTTTTAAAGTTAGGATGGACGCTTAATTATGAAATGTTTTTTTACTTTCTAGTTTGGATAAGTCTAATAATTACTAGATACTCACTGATGCTGGTATCTATATTATTAATAATTTTATTTTTTACCTTTGAATTTATAACAGAAAGTAGAATGGTTAGTGATTTTTTTGGAGATGATATAATCCTAGAGTTTGTTTTAGGTATTATTGCTTTTAAGATTTATACATTTTCAATTTTAAAACGAATATCTAATTTAATACTAATTTTTATTATTGTCTTATCATATTTTTTTATGGCATATATACAAATAGAGGATATAGGAAATAGTCGTTTAATATTTTATGGTTTACCATCATTCTTAGTTGTACTAAGCTGTGTTGGGTTAGAAGATCTTATTACTAAAGCTAAATCCAATATAACTTCATTTTTTGTTAGCATGGGTGATGCTAGCTATGCTACTTATCTTACTCATTGGTATGTAGTTGTAGCTTGTAGAAAAATCTTTAGTGAAAAATTTGATCTTTACAACTTTTATTCACCTATTGGAGCTTCACTTACATTAGTAATTTCTCTAATTATAGGTCAGTTTATATATAAATATTTAGATAGTCCTTTAAGTCTTTTAGTGAAAAAATACTTATCAAGCAGGCTCATTCGAAAAAGAATAAGATAGCAGAATGTATGTATAATATTATGTATAAATATATCTTCTTCAGTTTGATTTAAAATTATAATTATCCATTTGGTAGTCCTAAAAGCCAACTACCATATGGATTATAGCATAACTTAAAAATCCAAGAGCTCTGTGTCCATACAGTAAAGACAGCAAATAGACCCAAATAAGGAAGCAGAGAGTGGATAGAATGGTTTAATTTAAATGGTAAATAAGGAATTCGAGCAAATATCATTGCTTGAATTGGTATTAAATAATAACCAATCCTATCACCAATAATGCTAGAAATTGGAATTAAAATAGCAATCATTACCATGCCCATCGAACCTAAGCTAACAATGCTGTAGTCTTTTGGAAACGTTCGCAACCATTTATTCTTCAGGCATAAGAAGAAGTAGACTCCTGACAGACTAAGGAAGGCTACTCGAAATGCAGCACCGTAAGCCTCTCTCCCTGATCCAACATATGTTTTTAATGCCCATTGAGCACTTTCTAAAAAATAAAAAAAAATGGCAGTAGGAACTACTAAAAGTGCAACTATGGCAAGGCGAGTATTATTAAAACGGCCAGTTGCAAAAGGTAATAAAATTATAAAAATAATAGCACTGGTATGAGTTCCTGTTGCTAAAATAACCCATATTAAAAAGCTCAATGGACGTCGATCGATAAAAGCAACAAGGGCTATGCATAAAAGACCGATAGCTGCCCCCTGTCTTATACCTGACATTGGCATATTAATAATTAAAAATGGAAACATTAACACTAAGAAGCCAAGTGGATCAGGTTGCCTCCTAGCAAGTACATGGACCCCTATAAAAAAAATTAAACTAGAAACAATATTTATATAAGGGTAAGTTAAATGAACTTTATGAAGTAATTTTATAATCATCCAAAATATTGGTTCTCTTGAAATTAGAACTTCTTTCCAATCAAGACCTAGTGTGTATAAAAACATATTTTCATATGCAATCCAATCACAACCAACCTGATAACGAAAGGCTGAGAATAAAAATAATGCTATAATTACAACGTAGTAAATTTGACGAAGTTCAATGGGTCTGTTTGATAAAGATAAACGAATGAGAAATAAAAAACTTGTTAAGGCTACATAGACCATAAGGATATTTTTTCTGGAAATATTTTGAGATCAATTTTTAGATTGCAATAGTTTATGACTAATAACACCAACATAATCATGTCAGTTTTTTTTTCCAACCGCACACCAAAATGGGAAATTTTCCGAAAAAACAATATCTTTTAAGCCTGCTGATTGCATCATTATTTTAATTTCCTGTTTGGTGAAACGTTTTTCCAAGGGAGTGCCAAACCGATCTCGAGAGTCGGTTCTCATTGTATAAAAACTTGTTTTACGATAACTAGATAGAAGCCATTGGTCTACATTAATACCTATTTTTTCTCCCAATAAAGACAAGCGAGCTAAAGGGAAATATACTAATGAAGCTATCAAATTGGTTATAATAAATTTTATTGAGGATGGCATTCTGGATATTCCTCTCCGCAAAAAGTCTGAAATTTGCCAAATTTTAAAATACCATTTAGAGCGATTATCAAATTTGTAATATAGATAAACAAGAAAAGGTGCACCTGGCTTTAACATTTCAACACAATTTTTAAGAGCTTGAGCGGTATCAGGAACATGATGCAAAACTCCCAAACTATAACCAAAATCTTGACTATTCTTTGAAAGTGGTTGATCAGATACTCCAGCATTTAAAAAAACCGTATTATGAAGATTAATAAGATTACGTTTGGCAATTAGAAGAGCCTCAGATGAAGGATCTATGCATGTCAATTTTTTAATTTTTGGTGCAACTAATTTAGCCCATCGTCCTGATCCACACCCCATGTCAAATCCCTCGGCATTTTGGGGCAGTGAACTCCAAGGGAAGATATGAAAATACTTTTCAAAAAGGAATTTATGTTCTTCATCATTAAGTTTCCTTTGATCAAAACGTGTCCATTCATCACTAAAAGAGATAACTGTTTTTTTGTCAATATTACTCATTTTCAAAAATTTAATCTAGGTAATCTGAGTAGTAGGTATCAAGGTATTCACGTAAACATATGCGCCATTCACGCATAATGTTACACTGACGTATTTGTAGTTTTTTTGTAATAAGTTGCTCTGATTTAGGGCGATTGGCGAAATACTCTTTAGCAAAGTATTCGGATGACACAGGAATAATCTTTACGTCTTCTTCTCTGCCAATTATTCGTATTAGCTCTTTAGCAACCTCGAGTCTTTCTGTAACTCCGCCACACACCATGTTGTAAACACCCCAGTACTGATGCTCTAAGAGTAATCCCACATTTCGTGCAAAATCTATTGTGTAAGTCGGAGTACCAAACTTGTCATCTACGACATAAAGTTCAGACTTACCATCTTTAATTTGCTTCATCAATTTTTGGATAAACTTTTTATCTTTTAAAGGACCAGCGCCCATCATCCACCCTGCTCTACAAACAAGGTGTCGTTGAATATTTTGGGAGACAAAACGCTCCCCTAAAAGCTTTGAGCGTGCATAATGGCCCAAAGGAGCAGGGTCATCCCAATCATCATAACTCTGTTTTTTACCATCGAATATTCCTGCAGTTGAAATATAGAGAAGTGGTATATTAAGTGCATTAGCTATGTGAACAGCATTTTCAACCGCAGTTGTGTTGGTAGCATATGCTTCATCAGAGTGATCTTCACAATATTCAAGTGAAGTAAGAGCACCTAAATGAAAAAGATAGTCAGGCCTAAAAGCCTCTACATCATTCCTATATTCTTTAGCGTCACGGAAGTCTAGAAAATCTAGCCATTTTTCGTTCACATCTTTATCTGTGCATCTCAATGTATTACTGGTGCGGTAAACATTATAAAATGCCTCACCTAGCATTCCACCAGATCCAGCTATATAAATTCTCTTATTTTTTATCATTTTACTCTTTTCATAACTTCACTTAAAATACTATCATATGTATCGCCAATCTTTTGCAGAGAAAAATTAGAAACTGCATCAATTCTAGCTTGTTCACCAATTCGACGACGAATTTGTGGATTACGAACTAATTCTTCTAGAGCATTAACCCATTGGTCATCAGTTTTTACTAGGCGGCCGTTAACTCTATCAGTAATCAGCATGGGTGTAGTACCGATATCTGTTGCTACACAAGGCAGACCCAAGGCCATGTATTGGATAGCTTTTAAACCACTCTTTCCATGGACCCAATTATCGAGTGGTAACGGATAAATACCAATATCAAATGATTGCAAGTCAGATATTTCTCTATCTAGGCTCCATTGAATAACCTCAAGATTTATGCCAGGGAGACTATATTCAAAATTACCAATAATCTTAAGTTTGAAATTTACTTTTTTAGCTAACCGCAAGAAAACATTGCGTAACTGATCAAGATATGCTTTTGAGGAATATGTGCCTGTCCAACCAATAACTATACTTTGATTATTAGAATAATTTAACTTTGGTTGATAGCGTTGAATATCAAGGGAAGATGAAATATAAGTACAATTACCAGTGGTAGTAATTCTCTTACAGTCTATATTTAGAAAGGGTGATGATGTTATAACGTGGTCAGCTTTACGAATTAAGAACTGCATTTTACCTGGCCACTTCAAAAATTTTATTAGTGGGTTGGGGTTTACCAACAAAATTGAGTTTTGTTGAATGTGAATGTTGTCCTCTATGTCATAGATTAATCGCTTAGCTCTTTTATGAACTAAGCGTTCCATTATACTTGTCAGTAATGGTGTTACATACATAAAGATGTAAATTAGATCGTATTGTGGAACTCTGTAGAGGTCACGTAAGCGACGTATGTGGCCACGAAAAGTACCAGCAATCTTATCAAAAGTATGACCACGACGATAAACTACCTTCCACATTTTTTCGTCCATAAAAGAGGATATATCTATATCCCAACCATTTCTACGCCATTGATTAAAATATTGCTCATACTTTAGTCTTTGTCCAGCAGCAACACCTTGAGGGAAAGGGCATAAGACCAACATTTTTTTTCTAGTCATTATGTAAAACTAGTCTTTTCTTTTGATGATATTAATTTAGTGTATATCGTACGATAAGATTCAACACCATCGTTTAACGAGAAACGAGCTAATGCTACTTCACGGCAACGCTTACGAACAGCAGGTTTTTCAGAAAGACTTACAATTTTTTTAGCAGCTTTTATAAGTGAGTCATCGTCAAAACTATGAATAATTAGACCAATACCCTCTTCTTCAAGGATAGTTTCCATGTCACCTACATCATTACTTCCAACGCAAGGTACTTCACAGCCAAGATATTCAGCTAACTTTGTTGGTGCACTTGCTACTTTTGAAAAACAAGGTCGTATTAAGGCAGTTGCAGCATGCATTTTTTGTATGTGAGATGCAACTTCCTCACGGTAAGATTTAATAATCTCAATTTGATCAGCTGGTAGATTTGATCTTGCAACAGATGCACGTATAACATCGTGCTCATTTTGGTTTACAATTATCATTCTTGCCTCTGGACGAATTTTTAGTATAGCATTAAATAATGCCAATGTTTCATCCAACATGTACCATGTTCCAAAACTGCCAACATAGCCAAGTGTGAAGGGATCAAAATCTGGGGGCTTGATGGGAGGTTTAAATAGCTCAAGGTCAGCACAGGTTGGAATTACAGAAATATTTGGTAATGAACCTTCCCAATATCCAAAATTTTTAATCTTTGGTACCGAGGCTTCAGTCAAAGTTACTATATGGTCAGCTGCACGAAATAATCGACGCTCTAAACGCTTAACATTTCTATAGATCAGACCATTAGGGGGCCAAATTCCTCCATCAACTCGCTCATCAGCCCAAAAACCACGAATATCAAATAGTAATTTGCCTTCTGTGAGCCACTTTACAGGTAATGCTATTAAAGCAGGGATGTATGAACGCACATGGATGATTTCAACTTGTATTTTCCTAGCTATTTTTATTGCAATCGCTTGTCCTCGAATTATATCATATGTTGAAGCAATAATACTCAAGCGTTTGTGATAGCGTAATGGAGTCCAATTTATTCCAGCTTCTGCAAGATATGAGCGGAGGTCTGACATTCTCTTAGTGGAGATTAGATCGGTTGGTTTTTCAAAAGAGATTACATGAATATTATTTTCGTCAGATAGTTTCAATAAATATGGAATTATCTGACTCTGGCCAAGAGGCTCAATTAAACCGTCGTAAGTAATATATAATACTCGTGCCATTTAATGTAACATTAAAATCTATTAAGTATTGAAGTATAATACTTAAATTCTTATATCCTCAATTATAGTTTGTGTCTAATATCCATTTTTAAAATTAAATTTATTAATTGTTAGCAGCTCTCCAGGCTTGAAACATTAAAATCACCCAAAGCATATTTGACCTATCTTTTTGTCCAGAAATATGTTCAGTCCATGTGCGCTTAATGATTTCAGAATTAAAAAGACCATCTTCATCAAGTCGTTGATTTGATAAGAGATCCTCAGCCCAATCCCTTAATGGGCCACGCAGCCATAAACCAATAGGTACAGCAAACCCTGCTTTAGGTCGATCAAATATCTTTGAAGGTACATATTGGGACAATACCTGTCTCAGTGCCCATTTGCCTTTACCATTGCGTATTTTCATTTTCATTGGTAGACGTGTTGCTAAAGAAATTACATCCTTATCTAGAAAGGGTGTCCTTGTCTCCAGACTAATACCCATTGATGCTCGGTCAACTTTGCAAAGAATATCGTCAGGTAAATAACTACGTATGTCTTGTATCATCATACGCATAGCTGGTTCATCTATTCTTAGTTTAGGAAGGCTATCATTAAATATTGAAAGAGGCTCCTCTACTTGATCTAATAATAATTTTTCAGGTTCAATCCAAACACTAATCATGTAACGATGAAGATCTTCAAGGTTTTTAATTAATTTTAAACGCTCACCAAAAAGATGAATTTTGTTACCTAAATTTGAAATACCCGCACCACCTGTTTTTATAAAGTTATATAAATCACCTAATTTATCCCAAGCTTGCTCAGGAACAGTTTGAGCCATTTGGCCCATAAAACCTCTAAAGTTCTCTGGAATATAAGATAAACGCTGCCATAGTTTTGGTCCATGAATATGTCGATTATATCCCCCAAACATTTCATCCCCACCATCACCAGACAAAGCTACAGTGACATGTTGGCGAGCTGCTT
>CACKOX010000030.1 GCA_902601865.1 uncultured Alphaproteobacteria bacterium
AGTTTCAAAAAGTTTATCAGCAATAAAGACAGGTGGAATTTTTGGCGTAGGTCTTGGTGAAGGACAACTTAAATATTCAATTCCTGAGTCTCATAATGACTTCATATTTGCTATTTTAATTGAAGAATTTGGTGTTTTATTTGGTTTATTTGTATCTTTTCTCTATCCAATATTTTTTATTTTAGCTAGAAAATCTACTTTTAGTCCATCAAATTTATTTATTTCAAATACTATATTTAGTTTATGTTTTTTGATGTGTTTGCAAGCATTTGTAAATATTGGTTCATCCATAAAATTAATTCCACCAACAGGAATGACTTTGCCATTTATTAGTTATGGAGGTTCATCAATGCTTTCTTATGCGATAATATTTGGTACAGTCATCAACTTTAGTAAAAATGAAGAGAGTACTGCAAATAATTCACAGTGAAGTTGCTGATATAAGTGTAATTTCAAAATTTTTTCAAAAAAACCATAATACTTCCACAATTTTTTATAAAAATTTACATTTTTTAAAAAAAAAAGAATTAAATAAATTTGATTTATTTATATTTCATGGAGGTAAACAGAGTGCAAATAGTAAGTCAAAGGCTATTGCATATGAGTATAAATTTATTAAATATATAATTAAACTAAATAAACCAATTATTGGAATTTGTTTAGGCGCACAATTGATTGCAAAAATTTATGGATCAAAAATATCAAAATCAAAAAATAATGTATTTGAGTGTGGTTATAAAAAAAATTTAAAAACAAATAGCAAAGTTTTTAAAAAAAACTTATCTTTTTTACAATTTCACACTGAAGGTATCTCTTTCAATAGAAATATGGAATTATTAGCTAAGGGTTTTTTATATGATGTTGATTCCTTCAAAATTAAAAATAAAAATATTTATGGTTTTCAATTTCACCCTGAAGTTACAGCTCATACCATAAAAAGATGGCATGACATTGTTAAAATAAAATACCCTTATATAGATAATTTAAACAAAATTATGAAAGACTTCAAAAAATACCAACTTCAAAATTATAATTGGTTTCAAGGGTTTTTATTAAAACTTTTAAAATGATAAATATTATTTTTTCACAAGAGTATAAAAATCATGATACTGGTAACCATCCAGAGTCCATAGAAAGAATAAAAGTTGTAAATAATTTAATAAAAGAAGAGTATTCAAAACACAATCTTATTGAACCAACTATTGCTGATAAAAAAATAATTTCTTTAGTTCATGACTTAGATTATGTAAATAAAATTTATGATTCTATTCCAAATTCTGGATTTACTTATTTTGATCCTGACACAATAGCTAGTCCAAATAGTTTAAAAAGTTACCTTTTAGCAGTGGGAGGTAGTGTTGATGCAGTAAACTACATTTTAGATAACACAAATAAGGATGTTTTCTTCTGTGCCCATAGACCACCTGGTCATCATGCAGAGATTAATAAAGCTATGGGTTTTGGTGTATTTAACAATGTCGCTATTTCAGCTCAATATGCATTAAACTCTGGGAAATTTAAAAAAATATTAATTGTAGATTTTGATGTCCATCATGGAAATGGCACACAACATATCTTTGAAAATAACCCTAATATTTTCTATGCCTCAAGTCATCAATATCCCTTTTACCCTGGTACTGGCTCTTTAAATGAAGTTGGTGTTGGAAATATATTTAATTGTCCTTTGCCTAGTGATTGTGATTCAAGTTCTTTCAGGTCTTTATTTAGAAAAAATATCGTTGATAAAATTGATATTAAATTTGATTTAATATATTTCTCTGCTGGTTTTGATGCACATAAATTAGACCCATTAGCATCTATAAACTTAGAGGACAATGATTTTTATTGGGTGACAAAAATTGTATTGGAAAAATTTGCAAATAATGTTCCAATAATTTCAATCTTAGAGGGTGGATACAACATGAAAGGTCTGTACAACGGTTTAAATAATCATTTAAAAAAATTAGTTGAGTACTCAAATGAATAAAAAAAAAGAAAATAATTTTGAAAGCGCTCTAAAAAGATTAGAGGAAATATCTGATTTATTAGAAAATGAGGATACTCCCCTCGAGGATAGTATTAAGTTATTTGAAGAGGGAATAGAACTAAAAGAATTTTGTGAGGAAAAACTTAAATCTGCAAAACTTAAAATTGATAAAATTGTAAAGAAAAACAAATCTTTAAGTTCATCTGAATTTAAATAACTTAAAATTCAATGTCAATTTTAAGTAAAATTTATCTCCCCAAAGATTTAAAAAAACTATCCTTTAGTGAATTACAAAAATTAAATGATGAATTACGAGATTTTACAATAGAAGTAGTTTCAAAAACAGGTGGCCATTTAGGAGCTAGCTTAGGAGTTATAGAATTAACAACAGCTTTACACTATGTTTTTGATGCACCAAGAGATAAAATTATCTGGGACGTAGGACATCAAACATATCCTCATAAAATTCTTACAGGTAGAAAAAATAAAATACACACTTTAAGAAAGAAAAATGGATTATCTGGTTTTACAAAAAGATCTGAAAGCATATATGATCCTTTTGGTGCAGCACATAGTTCTACTTCAATCTCTGCTAGTTTAGGAATCACTGCTGCAAGAGATATCTTAAATAAAAATTTTGAAGTCATTAGTGTTATAGGTGATGGAGCTATCAGTGCTGGTATGGCTTTTGAGGGGCTAAATAACCTGGGTCATTTAAATAAAAACTCTCTCATTATTCTTAATGATAATGAGATGTCTATTGCTGAACCAGTTGGTGCAATGAGCAAATATCTTGTAAAATTATTGAGTTCAAAATCTTATGAGAGTTTTAGGGATATAATTAAAAATTTTACTAAAAGACTTCCAAATGAAGTTGGAGAATTTGCAAAAAAAACTGAAGGATATTTTAAAGGTTATCTGACGGGTAATACTCTATTCGAAGAATTAGGTTTAAACTATATAGGTCCTGTAGACGGTCATAATTTAAAGCTATTAATTCAATTATTTCAAAAATATAAGAAAAAAGAACTTCATGGACCGGTATTCCTACACTTGATAACCCAGAAAGGGAGGGGCTATAAACCTGCTGAACTATCTAAAGATAAATTTCATGGGGTATCATCATTTGACGTTAAAACAGGTGTTCAAAATAAGTCTAAAGTCGTCACATACACAAATGTTGTAAGTGACACTCTTTTAAAATTAGCAAAAAAGGATAAAAAAATTGTTGCAATAACTGCGGCAATGCCCTCAGGAACGGGCTTAAATAAATTTCAAGAAAAATATCCTTTAAGATTTTATGATGTAGGAATAGCTGAACAACATGCTGTTACCTTTGCAGGAGGGATGACTACTGAATCTATAAAGCCTTTTGTTGCAATATATTCTACGTTTCTTCAAAGAGCATATGATCAAGTTGTTCATGATATTGCCATACAGTCTTTACCTGTTAGATTCTTGATTGATAGGTCAGGTTTTGTCGGAGCTGATGGAGCTACACATGCTGGATCTTTTGATCTTAGTTACTTATGTTGCCTTCCCAATTTTATTGTAATGGCTCCCTCTAATGGAGAAGAGTTAAAAAATATGATTAAATTAGCTCAGTCTATAAATAATAAACCTTCTGCAATAAGATATCCAAGAGACTTTGCATATGAATATAATAATAATAATAATTTTCAAAAAATATTAATAGGAAAAGGTAAGATATTAAAAAAAGGAAAAAAAATTGCTTTTCTTAATTTGGGCACAAGGTTAAAAATAGTTTTAGAGATTAATGAAATGATAAAAAATCATCATAAATTAAATTGTACTGTAGTAGATATGAGATTTGCCAAACCAATTGATGCTAAATTGATACAAAATCTAAAAAAAACTCACGATATTTTTATTACTATTGAAGAAAATGTAATAGGTGGCTTTTCTAGTCAGGTAAATGATTTATTAATTAATAAACTAAATAAAACTCCAAAAATACTAAACTTTTTTATGAAAGATGAATTTATCGATCAATCTGATATTGATGATCAGTATAATAAATCTGGAATTTCAAAAGAATTAATATTTGATAGAATATCAACTCTTTTAAAGTAATTTAGATTTATTTATTAAATATAGATCTGCCAATACAAAATTGGTCATTGCTATACCAACAGGTACTGCTCTTATACCAACACAAGGGTCATGACGACCAATAGTTTTAATTTTTGTCTTTCTCAAATTTTTAGTAATAGTTTTTTTTTCTGTTAGAACTGAGCTCGTAGGTTTTACTACATATCTAAATACAATATCTTGACCAGATGATATTCCGCCTAAAACGCCACCTGCATGATTACTATCAAAGCTAATATTTTTTTTATTAAGATCCATTTGATCAGAAGCATTTGTTCCATCTAAATTTACGAGATTAAATCCACTACCAAATTCAATTCCTTTTACTGCATTTATACTCATAATTGCCTTTGATATTTCCGAGTCAAGTTTTTGATAAATTGGTTCCCCAATGCCCACAGGACAATTTGAAACTCTTACTTCTATTATTGCACCAACTGAAGAACCATTTTTGCGATGAAACAAAATTAATTCTTCCCATTTTTTTACAATTGTCTTATTAGGTGAGAAAAATGGATTTTTATTTATAAAGCTATTATTCCAGGATTTATCATTAATTTTTTCATTTCCGATTTGTATAACTGCACTTGTCACTTTTAATTTATTACTGCAAAACTTTTTAAGAAGTAGTTCAGCTAAGGCTCCAGCAGCAACTCTCATTGCTGTTTCTCTGGCACTGGATCTTCCACCACCCCTGTAATCATAATTTTTGTATTTCATAAAATAGGTATAGTCAGCATGTCCAGGTCTAAATTTATTTTTAATATCTGAATAATCTTTACTTCTCTGATCTGTATTATGAATAATCATTGAGATAGGGGCACCAGTGCTCTTACCTTCAAAAACACCTGAAAGTATTTTTACTTCATCCTTTTCTTTTCTTTGAGTAGTAAACTTTGATTGGCCAGGTTTTCTCAAATTTAGCTTGGTTTGGATAAATTTAGTATCAATTGTTATTCCCGATGGAAAACCATCTACTATACATCCTATAGCTTCTCCATGGCTCTCCCCCCATGTAGTAAACTTTAATAAATTACCAAAAGAATTGTGTGACATTTTTTAATTATTTATTGCTAAACTCATTTAACAACCCTGCTACTCCTTCAGCTTCATCTACAGCTACCATTCCAACAGTATGATAACCGCAATCAACATGGTGAATTTCACCAGTTACGCCAGAAGAAAGGTCACTTAAAAGATACGTACCAGTATTACCGACATCTTCTAAAGTTACATTTCTCTTCAATGGAGAGTTAAGTTCATTCCATTTTAAAATAAACCTAAAATCGCCAATACCTGATGCCGCAAGTGTTTTAATTGGGCCTGCAGATATTGCATTGACTCTAATATTTTTATCTCCCATATCTACAGCTAAATATTTAACAGATGCCTCTAACGCTGATTTGGCAACGCCCATTACATTATAGTGGGGCATAACTTGTTCTGCTCCATAATAAGTTAAAGTCAAAATACTTCCTCCATCATCCATTAAATCATAACAATATTTACAAGACTCAGTAAATGAATAACAGGATATATTTAAACTATTTAAGAAATTTTCCTTTGAAGTATTTACATACTTACCTCTTAATTCATTTTTATCTGCAAAGGCAACTGCATGAACAAAAAAATCTAATTTTCCCCATTCATTTTTGATTTGATCAAAAGCTCTTTTAACTGAGCCTTCGTCACTTACATCACACTGTATCAATAGATCAGAGCCAACAGATTTAGCTAAAGGGTCTATTCTTTTCAATAAAAGATCATTTTGATAAGTAAATGCTAATTCTGCACCAAATTTCGCACATTGTTGAGCAATACCCCATGCTATAGATTTATCATTGGCTACTCCCATAATTAGTCCTTTTTTATTTTTTAAATCCATTTTTTGCTAAAACTAATATAATACTCATACCATGTCAGATAAATTAAATCCAATTATTAAGTTTAAAGAATGGTTTGATTTAGCCACAGAAAAGGAGATCAATGATCCCAATGCAATGTGTCTTTCAACAGTTGATGATAATAATTCTCCTCATTCAAGGATGGTCTTATTAAAAGATTATAGCGATGCTGGTTTTATTTTTTATACTAACTACGAAAGTAACAAAGGAAATGATATTTTAAGAAATACCAATGTTTGCTTAAATTTTCATTGGAAGTCACTGCTAAGACAAATCAGAATAGAGGGCAAAGTTGAAAAGGTGTCAAAAGAAATATCTGATAAATATTTCAATTCTAGACACTATTTAAGTAGAATAGGTGCTTGGGCTTCAAATCAATCAAAGATTTTAAAATCAAGAAGTGATTTAGAAGATAAAATTGAATTCTACAAAGGTAAATATCCTGAAAGCAGAGATTTTCCCCGTCCAGATAACTGGGGTGGATTTATAGTCAAATATTCAAAAATAGAGTTTTGGGAAGATATGCCCCACAGAATTCACAAAAGAGAAGTGTTTGAACTAAAAAATGATGATTGGTTTACCTATACCCTAAGTCCTTAAATTTTTTTTGAGTATTCACTCCATCTTTTTAATAAATCAGAACTAGATGACTCTTTGTGGCTTCCACCTATTCCAAACTTCAAATCAATATTGTATTGTTTAGCTGTTTCAAATTCTAAAATTTTAGAAGAGTCTGATCTATCTCCTCCATTAGCAAATATAATTTTATCATTTGAATATTTATTTCTAATTTTTATTAATAAATTATTAGCACTTCCCTTATCATCATCTTCAAATTCCATAGTTTCGTTCACAACATTTAAGCTACTCACAACATATATTCTATGCTGGATATCCATAAAATAGTTACCTTTTTTATTTATCAACCATTTATTAGAATTTACACCAACAATTAAATAATTAGAAAACTTAAGACAATCTTTCATCATCATGATATGTCCAG
>CACKOX010000031.1 GCA_902601865.1 uncultured Alphaproteobacteria bacterium
TAGCAAAAACATTGACATGGTTAGTTGAATTATAAATATTTAAAAAGTCTGAATTGGGTATAGAAAATTTATCAATAGATTGTTTGTATGCAGAGATATTATTTGTGACAGGTCCACTTATAATCAATAATTTATCATCTAGATTATTTAATTTTAAGTTTTCAATTATATTAACTGCCCCTGATACGTCGTAAGCACAAATAATAATTACTTCGATTGACTCCGTAATTTCAGTATTTTGAATGATTTCCTTGGTTCCATAATCTCCATGATAGCCATCCCCTAATTCCATTAAAATTATTTCTGCATCTTCTGACATATCACTGATAATAGAGACTGAGCAATTTTGTATAGTTTCTTTATCATTCATACAGGTACTAGGAAGACCATAATCTACAAAATCTGATGTTTTATAAGCCCCATTATCTTCATAAGAGTATAAATCTTTCTGGGAAGCAGTACCTGCTAACTTACAGGCATTAATTCTTTTATAATAATTACTGAGTGTTTTAATTATAAAAGAAGTTACTGTCGTTTTTCCAGAGTCTATACCAGTGCCTATGACAGCAATAGATGGAACTTTATTTTTTATCTTCTTTTCTTTAATTTTAGAATAATCAACTAAATTCAATTGTTTATTAGTTTTATCTATAATAGATCCAAGCACTTCACATTCTGTAGCTGGGCCTAAGAGAATATTGAAATCTTTACAATTACCAATGACCCCTCCTAAGTTTAAGATATGGATTTTATCGTGTTTGTTTAATTCAGAGGGCACAGATCCTGTCATTCCTGAGGATGCAATCCTATTACCTAAAGCACCAAGGATAATATCTCCCTCAGTTAATTCAGTAATTCTTCCGGAAATTAGCTCTAGCTTATTGTAATTAGGATTAACTGAAATTACTTTAACCGCAATTAGCTGCCCTTGATTACAATCAATCAAATCAGAGATACTCAATTCATCGATATTATTGATGTTTTTAAGTACAGAGCCTATTTTTTTAGTATTAATCATCTTAAGGTTGGTTTTATATAATTATCAAGAATATAAGCAATATTTTATTTAATTGGTAATTTATTAAAATATTAGACTAGAGCTTTAAATTACGTACATTTTTAGCCGCTTGGCGAATTCTTTGCTCATTTTCTACTAAACCTATTCGCACAAAACCCTCACCATATTCGCCAAAAGCGATACCTGGCGAAACAGCTACTTCAGCTTTTGTCATTAAATCCTTAGCAAATTTTAAAGATCCCTTATTTTGGTACTTTTTAGGTATAGGTGCCCATGCAAACATACTCGCTTTAGGACTGGGGATATTCCAACCTGATCGTGACATAGACTCAACTAATACATTTCTTCTGCTCTCATAAATAGACCTAATTTCAGAGACACATGATTGAGATCCATTAAGTGCTGTAGCAGCCGCAACTTGAACAGGTGTGAAGGCTCCATAATCTAAGTAAGATTTAATTTTAGTTAAAGCTTCTATTAGTTTTTTATTTCCAACAGCAAAACCTATTCTCCAACCAGCCATGGCATATGTCTTTGACATTGAAGTAAACTCAACAGCAATTTCTTTGGCTCTATTAACTTGTAAAATTGAGGGTGGTGGTTTCTTATCAAAGTATATTTCTGCGTAAGCAAGGTCAGATAAAACATAAACATTATATTTCAATGCCATCTTAATAATTTCCTTGTAAAAATCTAAATCTACTACTTGTGCAGTTGGATTAGAGGGAAAAGAAACTATTAATGCCACAGGTGAAGGTGAACTATTTTTAATAGAGCGATCCAATCTTTCCAAGTAAGTCTCAGGATCAAAGATACCGTCTTTCATGGTTTGTAGATGTCTTAGTGAAGCACCTGCTATAATAAATCCATAAGGGTGAATAGGATATGAAGGATTAGGTGAGATAATAATATCACCAGGTGTTGAAATTGCTTGAGCTAAGTTAGCTAAACCTTCTTTAGAACCTAAAGTTACTATAACTTCACTGTCAGGATTTAATTTGACACCAAATCTTTTTTGATAATATTTAGCTTGAGCTTTTCTTAAACCGGGTACTCCCTTACTCATAGAATACCTGCCTGTTCCTGGTTTATCAGTCACTTCTTTTAATTTATCTCTAATATGCTTAGGTGTTGGCATGTCTGGATTACCCATGCCAAAATCAATGATATCTTTACCGTTCTTTCTAAGTTTTGCCTTAAGTTTATTTATCTCTCCAAATATATAGGGAGGTAAACGATCAATTCTGTTAAAATCTTGCTTCACAATATTTAAAATAGATTTTTTTATAAATATCTAAAGTATTAAAATATTCAAAATATTTTTTTAGGCTAGTTCTATTTCACCTCTGAAAAAAGTTATTGCTTCTCCCCCTATGAGAACTCTATCATTCATATCTGTACAATGAATTTTTCCACCTCTTTCAGAAATTTGAAGAGCAATCATCTCTTTTTTATTCAGTTTTTTTGACCAATATGGAATTAATTCACAATGAGAGGAGCCAGTTACAGGATCTTCAGGGATACCTAATTTTGGAGCAAAATTCCTTGATACAAAATCTGACTCATTTCCTTTTGCTGTAATTACAACAGAAGGGTAATTAAGTTTCTTTAATTTTTCCAAATCTGGCTTCATAGATTTAATTTCATTTTGATTTTCGAATACAGCTATTAGGTCTCTATGTGCTAATATTTCAACAGGAGTTTTCCCTAATGCTTCAAAAATATCAGATGTCACTTTAACAGTTTTTGGCGGCCTTGAGGGAAAGTCCATTAGATAAAGATTTTTATTAATGGAAACATTTAATATATCACCTATTTTTGTTTTGAAACTCAATGATCTAATATTAGTTTTATATTCATTTATTAAAACATGAGCAGTTGCTAAAGTTGGGTGGCCAGCTAAATCTAGCTCAGCATTAGGAGTGAACCACCTTATATAAAATTTGTCACCCTCTTCTATGAAAAATGCCGTTTCTGATAAATTATTCTCCATAGCTATATTTTGCATTATTTGATCAGGTAACCATTCTTTTAAAGGGCATACAGCTGCAGGATTTCCTTTAAAAATCTTTGATGCAAAAGCATCAACTTGGTAAATAGGAATTTTCAATTATTTATTCCCACTCAATAGTAGACGGAGGCTTGCTTGTTATGTCATACAAAACCTTATTCACTCTGGGAACTTTATTAATTATCAGTGTTGCAACTTCAGATAATATATTAATATCAATTGTAGTTACATCTGCAGTCATTCCATCAACTGAATTGATACATCTAAGAACACAAGTCTCTTCATAAGTTCTTTCATCTCCCATAACTCCAACTGATTTAACTGGGAGTAATACAGCAAAAGCTTGCCATGATTTGTTATATAAATCTTTATCAATTAAAAAATTAATAAAAATTTCATCTATGTCTCTCAATGTATCTAATCTCTGTCGATTAACCTTTCCAATACAACGAATGCCCAATCCAGGACCCGGAAAGGGATGTCGATTTACAAATTTATGATCAAGCTTGTAAAACAAACCTAATCTTCTTACTTCATCCTTAAAAAGCTCTCTAAAAGGCTCTATAACATCAAATTTAAGATCTTTTGGTAAACCACCAACATTGTGATGTGATTTAATAGTAACGCTCTTTCCTCCATGAAACGAACGACTTTCAATAATATCTGTATAAAGAGTACCTTGGGCTAAATAGAAATCTTTTTGTGATAACTTTCTAATGTAGTTAGAAAAGACCTCTATAAACAAGCCTCCTATAATTTTTCTTTTAAGTTCTGGCTCAGTAACATTCTTAAGTTTTTTTAAAAAGAGGTGTTCGGCATTAATTATATTCAGTTTTAAATTAAAAGTTTTAAATACTGCTTTAATATTTTTTACGTCATATTTTCTGAGTAATCCATTATTAACAAAGATAAAGTGAACATTATCAAGCTTAAGATATTTTGATAAAGCAAAAGCTAAAACAGTAGAGTCAACACCTCCTGATACAGCACAAACTATATTAGGTTTTTTTTCTTTTACATTAATTCTAAAATATCTACCTATAGTTTGATGTAAGTCGTTATTTCTCCAATTTTCTTTTAATTGACAAATATCAAATAAAAAGTTTTTTAAAATCTGACTTCCAAATTCTGAATGCGTTACTTCACAATGGAATTGAATGGCATAAATATTTTTTTTATAGATAGCTGCTGGTATTTTATTTTTAGTTTTTGCTAGTATTTTGAAACCTTTTGGTATTTTAGTTAAGCTATCTCCATGAGACATCCAAACTTGTTGTTCAGAATTAGTATCTTTGAATAAGTCACTCTTTGATATTTTTATAATAGTCTTTCCATATTCTCTTTGATTGCTTTTTTCAATTACACCATCAAATTCTTTAGAGATATATTGAAATCCATAACATATACCAAGAATTGGAATAGGAATTTGATCCAAAGGTATATCTATTTTAGGAGCATTTTTATTTAACACAGAGTCTGGGCCACCTGATAAAATTAATACTGAATGATTTAAAATATTAGTGACATTATTGAGATATTTTGGGGGATAAATCTCAGCATAAATTCCTAACTCGCGAATTTTTCTTCCAATTAGATGCGTATATTGAGATCCAAAATCAATAATTAAAACTGATTTACTCAATTGGAACGATAGTTTGGAGCTTCTTTAGTTACTTGAACACCATGAACATGGCTTTCGTTGATGCCAGAATTAGTCAATCGAACAAATTTTGCATTCTTTTTAAGCGTTGCAAGGTCTTTTGATCCCGTGTATCCCATCCCAGATCTTAAACCTCCAGTTAATTGAAATAACACATTAGATACCTGACCTTTATAAGGAATTCTTCCCTCTATTCCTTCAGGGACTAGTTTAATTGCCTCATTTATTTCATCTTGAAAATATCTATCAGCAGAGCCTCTAGCCATAGCCCCTAACGAACCCATACCACGATACGATTTATAGGATCTACCCTGAAAAAGAAAAACCTCCCCTGGTGACTCATCGGTACCGGCAAATAAAGAACCAGCCATAATACAATTAGCACCAGCTGCTAAAGCTTTTACTATGTCACCAGAGTAGCGAATTCCACCATCTGATATCATTGGAATTTTATTTTTATTGGTAATGGAAGCTATGTCTTGGATCGCAGTAAATTGAGGGACACCTACACCTGCAACAATTCTTGTAGTACAAATAGAGCCAGGGCCAATACCAACTTTTATTGCATCTGCTCCTAATTTAATCAAATCTTTTGCTGCCTCAGGAGTTGCAATATTTCCAACTACTATGGGTAATTTAATTTTTTTTCGAATTTTTTTAAATGAGTCTAATACTGCAGAGGAATGCCCATGTGCTGTATCTATAAATAGAATATCAACACCTGCTTTATCTAATTCTATAGCTCTCAATAAATCATTAGGCTTGCTACCTATAGCGGCACCAACTAATAATTGGCCATTTTTATCCTTAACAGAGAAGGGAAACTTCTCTCCTCTTTGAATATCTTTAACAGTGATTAAACCAATACATTTTTTATTATTATCAGTGACTACTAGCTTTTCTATTCTATTTTCTTGTAAAAGTTTTTTTGCCAAACCAAAAGAAGACATGCCTTTTGATTGAGTTTGAGTAATAGAAATTACTTTTCTTGTCATTAAATCTTTAACTTTTGTTTTTTTATTAATTACAAAACGCACATCTCTGTTAGTTATTATACCTTGAAGTGTATTGTCTTTATCAACTACAGGAAATCCTGATATATTTTGCTCTTTCATTACGCTCAAAACATCTTCAATTGTATTATTTGGATTCATTGTAATAGGGTTATAAACAATGCCTGCTTCATATCTTTTCACTTTTTTCACTTCATAACTTTGTGTTTCAATATCAAAGTTTTTATGGATTACTCCTAAACCACCATTTTGAGACATAGCAATAGCCATTTTAGACTCTGTAACTGTGTCCATAGCAGCTGAAATAATAGGAGTATTTAAGACTATATCTTTTGTAAGATTTGTAGATATATCAACGTCATTAGGGAGTGTATTAGATACTTGGGGTTTTAATAAAACGTCGTCAAACGTTAAATATTCTTTAACTTGGGCCATGGCCAATACTAGATTTTTTTATATTAAAATCAAGGACTGAACTAAGAGAGTTTTCTTCCGTCATTAAGACCAGCATCGTAATCTAAAGGATCGACATCATCTAAACATCCTAAATTTATACCCATACCGTTTGGATCTGTTCTTCGA
>CACKOX010000032.1 GCA_902601865.1 uncultured Alphaproteobacteria bacterium
GTATAAATAACAGATACATGGGTAAAAAAATAATTAAACTTGCTATTTTAATAAATGATTTAAGCTTCTTTTGTTCTCATCGTTTGCCAATTGCAGAAGCAGCAAAGGATAAATCATTTAATGTGGTAATAGGCTATGGTGAATTGGGTGGGGCCGACCCCATTTTATTAAAAAATAAAGGTTTAAATGTCAGCTTTGTACCAATGCAGCGGGCTGGTTTTAATATTTTTAAAAATCTCAAATCAATTTTTTATATATGGCGTTTTTTTAAAAGAGAAAAACCTGATATTGCTCACTTAGTTACGATTAAGCCTTATTTATTTGGAGGTATTATAGCACGCATAATTGGTGTACCAAGTTTAGTTTCTGCTGTTTCTGGTTTAGGAAGTTTATTTATTCACAAAAATTTAAAAAGTATTTTTTTAAGATTTCTAATTTATCCTATGTACCAAGCTGCTTTTAATCATCTAAACCAGATTATTATTTTTCAAAATCAAAGTGATGCAAGAGAAATGTTGAAGTGGGGTGTACTTAATGAACACAAAATACGATTGCTGAGAGGCTCAGGGGTAAAATTAGAAAAATTTATCAACTTAGAAGAAAGTGCTGGAGTGCCAGTTATTTGTTTTGCAGCTCGTCTGTTAGTTGACAAAGGTCTATATGATTTCATTTCTGCTGCTAAAGTATTAAAAAAAAGAGGAATAAAAGCTCATTTTTTGCTAGCAGGAGAGTTAGATACACAAAATCCATCAGGTATAAATGTTAATGAATTTAATAGAATTAAAGATGAGGGTTATGTTGAAATTCTTGGATATCAAAAAGATATTCCAAAATTATATGCAAGGTCGCATATAATCTGTTTACCTTCATATCGTGAGGGTTTACCAAAAGCTCTTATTGAAGCAGCAGCTGCTAATAGAGCAGTTGTAACTACAGATGTTCCTGGTTGCCGTGATGCCATTATTCCAAACAAAACAGGCTTACTAGTTCCTGTTAGGAATAGCGAAGCTTTAGCAAATGCCATACAATATTTGATAGAAAATTCTGAAAAACGCCAATCAATGGGTAGAGCAGGACGTAAATTAGCAGAAAAAGACTACGCAATAGAAAATATTGTTAATGCTCATTTAAAAATATATGAAGAGTTAATTAAGAGCTGGAGTAAATTATGAAAGGTATAATTTTAGCTGGTGGATCAGGAACACGTCTTTTTCCAGCTACCAAAGGAATATCAAAACAACTTTTACCAATATACGATAAGCCTTTGTTTTTTTATCCATTGTCGGTTTTAATGTTGGCAGGCATACGTGATATTCTTCTAATAACAACATTAGAAGATCAATCTAATTTTAAGCGCTTCTTAGGTGATGGCTCAGACTTTGGTATTAATATAGATTATATTATACAGCCTTCACCGGATGGATTAGCTCAAGCTTTTATATTAGGTAAAGATTTCATTGGAGATGAGGAAGTTTGTTTAATTTTAGGTGATAATATCTACTATGGAAATGAATTAGTAAAATTGTTAAATTCTGGTGTTAGTTCAGCTTCTGAAGATAATAAAGCAACAATATTTGGATATTATGTAGATGACCCTGAACGTTATGGAGTAATAGAATTTGACTCATATGGTAAAGTAGCCTCTATTCAAGAAAAACCAACAAAAGCTAAATCTAATTATGCAGTGACCGGATTATACTTTTATCCAAATAATGTGTTAGAAAAAGCAGCAAAAGTAAAACCCTCTAATCGAGGAGAACTAGAAATAACAACTTTAAACAATATGTATTTGGAAGAAGGTTCTCTAAATGTTGAAATTATGGGACGTGGTTTTACTTGGTTGGATACTGGGACACCTGAGTCTATGCTTGAGGCTTCAACCTTCGTTGAAGCTATTGAAAAACGTCAAGGCTTAAAGGTAGCTTGCTTGGAAGAAGTTGCGTATGAAATGGGTTATATTTCTAAATCCCATCTTCTTCATTTAGCAAAAAAGATAGGTAACCAAAATTACAATCAGTATTTAAATCAACTAGCAAAACAAAGGCATGAAAAGTAATGGAGTATATTAAAACCTCTATACCAGATGTATTATTAATTAAACCAAAATTACATATGGATCAGCGAGGTTATTTTGCTGAAACTTTTCGACAAGATAAGTTGAGAGACTCAATAGGATATCAGGTAAATTTTTTTCAAGAAAATGAGACAAGATCTAAAAAAGGTGTTCTTCGTGGCTTACATTTTCAATTACCACCATTTGCTCAATCGAAATTGGTTCGGGTAATAGATGGCGAGGTTTTAGACATAGTTGTAGACATTCGAAAAGGTAGTCCCACCTTTGGACATCATTTAGCAGAGAATTTAAGTAAAAAAAATAAACACCAATTGTTTATTCCTCGCGGTTTTGCTCATGGATTTGTTGTACTTAGCGAATGGGCAACATTTTCATACAAAGTTGACAACTACTATTCTCCCAAAAGCGATGCCGGTTTGGCATTTAATGATCCAAATTTAGGTCTCAATTGGGGCTTACCTTTAGATCAATTAATATTATCTAAAAAAGATCTTAATCAGCCAACTCTAGATATGTTGTATAATGAGTGCTTGCTATTTAGTTATAAGAAAAATCTATATGAGTAATCATATTTTAGTTATAGGTAAAAATAGTCAACTTGGTAAATCTTTACAAAAAATTTTAAGAAGCACCTGGCATTCTTCCAATTTAACAATTCATTCATCTGATACAATTAGCGCTTCTATGTGTAATGAAAATAATTTTATGTTTGTTTCACGTGATATGCTTGATTTATCCGACTCAAAATCTATTAAAGAATTTTTCAAAAATAATCATTTCAGTGGAATCATAAATTTTGCAGCTTACACTTCAGTAGACAAGGCAGAGAGTAATGTTGAATTAGTTGAACAAATAAACCATTATGCTGTTTCTCAAATTGCAGGTATTTCCAAAATACAAGATATTCCATTAATCCATATTTCAACAGATTATGTATTTCACGGTCGAGATATGATGCCTTATGAAGAAACTGACGAAGCAAATCCAAAAAATGTTTATGGAGCAACTAAAATGAAAGGTGAAAGAGCCATGAAAGAGTCTGGTTGTAAAGGTGCTATTATTCGTACAAGTTGGTTACATTCTGAATTTGGTAAAAATTTTGTTAAGACTATGTTAAAGTTAGGAAGAAATCGAGATAGTCTTGGTGTGGTAATCGACCAGGTTGGTAGTCCAACTTATGCAACAAACTTAGCTAAAGTAATTTTGACTATGTTAAATCAACAAAAAACAATTCAGAATTTAAATTCACAACTTAGTACTTATCATTTTTCAGATGATGGTGTTTGTTCCTGGTATGATTTTGCTAAAACAATATTTGAGTTAAGTGAAATTAACTGTCAAGTAAATCCTTTAGAAACAAAAGATTACCCTTCAGCTGCAAAACGACCAAGATATAATGTAATGAGTAAAAATAAAATTAAAAGTAGCATTCCTGGTCTTGTGACTCAACACTGGAGAGAAGCACTAAAAGATTGTCTCACAGAATTAAAAAAAAAAGAGTTTTAACTAAGTGAAACCAAATTCCCAAAACTTGTCCTTAAAAATTCTTATTACAGGTGGAGCTGGATTTATCGGCAGTGCATTAATTCGGCATACAATTAATAATACAAATTACAGTGTTATAAATGTAGATAAGCTTACATACGCTGGCAATTTACAATCTCTTATAAGTATTAGAGACAATCCACGATATTTTTTTGAACAAGTTGATATCTGTGATGCTTTAAAATTGAAAGGTATATTTGATAAGCATAAACCTGATATTGTTATGCATTTGGCAGCGGAGTCTCATGTTGATCGTTCAATTAATGAGTCTGGTGCTTTTATAAACACTAATATTGTTGGAACTTATACTTTGCTAGAGCAAACAAGAAATTATTGGACAAATCTTAGTACTGATAAAAAAGATGCTTTCCGATTTCATCATATTTCAACAGATGAAGTTTATGGTGATTTACCTCATCCTAATAACTTTAAGGGAATTCTACCTTCTTTTACAGAGAAAACACCTTATGCCCCCAGTTCGCCCTACAGTGCCTCAAAAGCCTCATCAGATCATTTAGTCCGCGCATGGAATAGAACTTATAAATTACCTACTCTTATTACTAACTGTTCAAATAATTATGGACCTTATCATTTTCCAGAAAAATTAGTTCCCCTAACAATTTTAAATGCTTTAGAGAGAAAACCCCTCCCTGTTTACGGCAAAGGTAATCAAATACGGGATTGGTTATATGTTGAAGATCATGTACGAGCACTGTTATTAGTTGCTACTAAAGGTAAAGTTGGAGAAACATATAATATTGGTGGATATAACGAGAAACAAAATATAGAAGTTGTAAAAAATATTTGCTTGATATTAGATGAGTTAGTACCTTATAAAGACTTTTCATCGAATTTTTCAAATTACGATAACTTAATAACTTTTGTTAACGATCGACCTGGACATGATATGCGTTACGCAATAGATGCTAGTAAAATTAAAAAAGACTTAGGCTGGGAACCAAAAGAAACATTTGAAACAGGTATTCGTAAAACAGTTAAATGGTACCTAGATAACCAAATGTGGTGTAAAAATATATTAGAGGGAGAAAATCAACTTGAGCATTAATGATAATTGTGTTTATTTAAATTAATAAAATATTTTAGATAGAATTCTTTGATTTAAAATAATAAAAATATAATTAAATTAATATTTAAGCTATTATATGGGAGTCCACTAATTGAGCATTTTCATAAATAATAAGTTTTTAACATGGTAAAAAATTTCTTTAACATCTCAGACTTTTCAAAAGATGATATTTTAAAAATTTTAAAATTTAATAAGAATATTAAAAGTTTGCAAAATAAATCTATAGGACTTTTATTTGAAAAATATTCTACTCGAACTCGACTGTCTTTTGCAGTTGGGATATCAAGCTTAGGAGGGAACGCCATAAATATTAGATTCGAGGAATTAAATATTAGTCGTGATGAAAGTTTTGAGGATACTTTTCGTGCTATGGAATGCTATTTAGATGGATTAGTTTATAGAACTGAGGATCATCAAAAACTTATACAAGCTTCAAGATATTTTAAAAAACCAATTATCAATGCTCTAAGTGATCAGTCTCACCCTTGTCAATCATTGAGCGATTTACTGACTCTTCATGAACACTTTAATTCACTAGAAATTCATATTCTTTGGGTGGGTGATATGAATAACGTATGTTTTAGCTTTGTAGAAGCAACAAACTTATTTGATGGTTTAAAATTAACAATATGTACGCCTAGTTTAATAAGTAAAAACAAAAATTGGAAACTTGGTCCTAATATCTCTGTAGTTTCTGAAATTAATGATATTGATTTACAGTCCGTAAAATGCGTGATGACAGATGTTTTTATTTCAATGAACGATAAAGGCAGTGATGAAAAAGTAGCACTTTTGAGACCTTATGTTGTTGATTCTAATTTAATGTCTAAAACTAATTCTAATAGTGTTTTTATGCACTGCTTGCCCGCTCAAATAGGACTTGAAGTAAGTGAAGAAGTTTTTAAAGGTTCTAAATCTATTGTATGGAAACAAGCATATAACCGTATGGTTGCACAAAAAAAACTACTTCAATTTATCTATCAATAACAATTGTTTTCAAAATAAGCTGGTCTATAGTAATATTATTAATGAATAAATTATTTTTTGTACTGATTGTTTTAACTATTACAAATTGTGCAGCAAAAGAGTCGCTAATCAACTCTGAACAACCAGAATTGCAAATAATAACTTTCGATGTAGTTAAAAAAAAATTGATAGTTGATCAAGAAATTCCTAATCATCTAAATATAATACTGACTAAATGGTTTAATGATAAAGTAAAGATTAACGGTTTTAATGGAGATATGACTTTTTCAATTACTAATTTTACTCAAGAAACTTCTTTGATAAACGAAGGTAAAAGAGTAGATGCTTCATTATCTTTCAAATTAATTTTAAACAAACCATTGCTATCTAAAAGAAAAGTAATTGAAGGGACTGTATCTTCATATGGGACATTAACAGGAGACTTTAGTTTAAGTGAATTTGATATCATCATTCAGAATACCCAATCTGATCTTATATTTAGACTAAGTCGTGATTTAAAATCAAATATTTAATATTTTATAA
>CACKOX010000033.1 GCA_902601865.1 uncultured Alphaproteobacteria bacterium
CCGAAGTTCCAAGAGATAGAGAGGCATCACCCTCTTCATAAAGTCCAAGACCAACTGCAGCTGCTGCGTTATCACCCGCACCTCCATAGACCTTACAATTTTGACTAAATCCATATTTATCAGCTATCTCTTTTTTTAATGTACCTGTTTGATCTGTTCCCTCGCATACTTTTGGCATTTGGGAAATTTGCATTGATCCAGCATCAAGTAATTTTTGAGACCAGTCTCGTTTAGCAATATCTAACCAATATGTGCCCGAAGCATCAGATAAATCACTGTAAAAATCTCCAGTTAAATAAAATCGAAGGAAGTCTTTAGGTAACAATACCTTATTTATGGATTTAAAATTTTCTGGCTCATTATATTTTAACCATAAAACCTTAGGAGCTGTGAAGCCTGGCATTGCAATATTTCCAGCAATATCTTTCACAGAATTATCTCTCATAATTTCTTCACATTCCTGGTGACTGCGAGTGTCATTCCAGAGAATACATGGTCTAATTATTTCATTTTTTTCATTTAAGCATGTTGCTCCATGCATATGTCCTGAAAAGGAAATTGACTTAATTTGTTGAAAATCTATTTTTAGTTGGAGTTTTTTTAAGCATGTCTCAAGAGCTATAATCCACGACTCTGGGTCTTGCTCAGACCATCCATTTCTAAGATTGGATAAAGGAATCTCATCACTTGAAACACTATAAATTATTTCTTGTTCTTCCCCCATAACCAAACATTTCATGGCAGAGGTGCCTAAATCAATTCCTAAGTACATCTAAATATTATACAGACTTATAAGTTATTTTCTATTTATACAATAATATAAATAATGATAGGCTTTTGTTAATGAAAAAATCATTAAAAATAAAAATACAAAAAATTAAGAATTACAAATACCGTCCTAAGGATTTTATAATTGCTGATGCAAAAGATGGTGACCTAGCTATGGGCATTACAACACCAGGACCAATTAGAAATTCAAAAGGAGAGATCTCTAAGGGTTATAAAAAATTAAATGATTATAAAAAATCTATGATGGCGATGACAAAATCTAAACTAGTTGACATTATGTTAATGTCAGCCTCTGTTGGAGAGAGTTTAATTCAAAAGAAATTATTTAAAGACTCTAGTGTTACACCCGCGATAAGAATGAACGACACATCAGATATATGGTTGATGAGAAATGGGAACTATAGAGCCACTAATCCTCGTCCTTTTCGGTCAGCAAGAATAGAAGCGGTAAATAAATTAGTCAATTTAGGATTATTTTCAGTCACATTTTCAAAAAATGTTGATTTTGATTTAGCTATGTTAAATGCTTACAGAGATTTTAGAATAGAAGCAGTAAAATATCAATTTGATCATTTTTTAGAAATATTTAATCCACCAATTGATATTGGACTGAAACCCCAAGAATTGGGGGACTATGTTAATGATTGCATCATCAAAACGATTGCTGGACAGACCAAAGAGGAAAGACCATTATTTTTGAAAATTGCTTACAATGGACCTAAAGCAATGGAGGATTTATCGAGTTATGATCCAGAAAATTTAATAGTCGGAATACTTGGGGGAAGCAAAGGGACTACACGAGATTGTTTTGAATTAATCAAAAAAGCAAGTACCTATGGCGCAAAAGTGGCACTATTTGGAAGAAAAATTAATCTTTCAGAGGATCCTATTTCACTTGTAAAAATTATGAGAGCAGTTGTTGAACAAGATGTCTCTTCAAAGGAAGCAGTGAAAATGTATCATAATGGTCTTGAAAAAAAGAAGTTAATATCTGATAGAAGCCTTCAAAAGGATTTAGAAATTACTGACCCTATTTTAAAACTATAATTTTTTAATATCTGGTAAATATCCAGATGAAGCATCAATCTTCATCATAGCTGTGCCTGCAGCATGTGCTTTTTTTAAAATTTTTTCAATGTTCCAATTTTCATGAATTCCATAAATAAATGCTGCACAGAATGCATCACCTGCACCAACAGCATTTTTAATTTTTTGTTGAGGAATAATTTTTGATTTTATGTTATGAGTCTGATCTTTAAGAACACATACTGACTCTTTGGAATTGTGAATAATTAACCCCTTAAGTAATCCCTTTTTAAAAATTTTTTTTGTCAATTGTAAAATAAGTTTTATATTTAAGTAATTATCATACTTTTTAATTGATTTTTTAAATAATAGTTGAGCTTCAATTTCATTTAACAACAAATAATCGGTAAAAGGCAGGGCACTATAAACAATTTTTTGAAAATGTGAGGTTTTATTTGAAACTAAATCTAGAACAGTGATGAGGTTTTTCTTTTTCGCTTTTTCTAAAACTATATTCAATCTTGTTTTGTTATAGTTAAATCTATCTAATTTTCCCAGTAAAGTTAAATATCCAATATATAGAATTTTGGGTTTTGATTTAAGATCATCAATTTTAAAATGTTTGGTATCTAGTAAATTATTGGCACCTGGGTAATAAAGAAATGTCCTTTCATTTTTTTTTTCAGACATACATACTGTTTGAGATGTTGGTACAGTCTTCGAGCTAATCAGATAATTTATTTGTATATTATTTTTTTTTAGGTGATCTTTAATTATTGATGCATTTCCATCGAGACCAATAGAGCCCATTGCAATCATTGGGTAATTGAAACCTAAAGAGCTAAGATCAGTTAAAACGTTTGATGGTCCTCCTCCGACACATTGAAAACTATCTAATATAGGCTCTAATTTTCCTCTTTCAGGCAATTCGTTTATTTTGTAAGTAGTATCAACACACCACATCCCTAAGCCAATTACCCCTTTATTCATTAAATTTCATTCCATAAAAGGTGTATTGCAGCTTCGTCTTCTTCAATGTCACTGAACCTTCCAACTGGTTCAAGAAAGTAGTTATCTTTATTATCATCATTTACTTGGGAAACCTCGCCTGCCATTACCATGCCTGTGCCCTCAACAGCATAAAACTTATGATAGACGTTTCTCTCAACAGTCACGCTTTGTCCTCTTTTAAGGATTAAAGGTTTATGAGGTTGAATTGTTAGTGTTTGGCCATCAACTAGAACATCAATTTCCTTTTGAAGCTCTCTAAAATCTTTGTCTACTTCTAAAAATTCTATAGCTAAATCTCCACCTCCTCTATTGATGATATCTTCTAATTTTACCTTGTGGCTATGAAATGGAATTTCTTGTCCTTCCTGCATAAAAAGTAATTTCTCAGCATATGGTTTGTCATCTTTAGCTCCCTGTACTCCATTACGAATACAAAACAAAGTAATGCCTTGGCTGTTAAAATTATCTTTTCCAAAATCAGTCACATCCCATCCCATTTGATGATCTTTCAAGTATTTCCTTATTTCAGATTTATCTTTGTAATCCTCTTTTGACCAATAGCCCCATTCTGGAAGAGTCCAATTGTACTCATCCATCATTTTTTTTGCTGTGTTTATTGCTGCATTAATTTCTGATCGCTTCATACAACTTAGATTATCAAAAATAGAAATAATTGATATAATCATATGATGAAGACTATTATTGTTGATCCGTTCCCCCGTGAAATGGAATTAATCTTTAGAGCAAATAAAATTAAGCTTTTAAAAAAAAACTTTAAAATAATAAACGTTCCAAGCAAAAATAAATTAAATTTTTATAGACAACATATTTCAAAGGCTGATTTTATTATTGGGCAACCTGATCTTCCAAAATCACTATTAACTCTAGCCTCAAAACTAAAAGCAATATTTAATGTTGAAAGTAATTTTATGGATAACATGGATTACGATTACTGTTTTAAAAATAATATTTATGTTTTATCTACAGCTCCTGTTTTTGCACAAAGTGTTGCGGAAATTGCTGTTGGTTTAACTATTTCTTTAAAAAGAGATATTCATAAAGCTCATTTAGATTTTTATCACAAAAAAGAAAAATATGGTTTGGAGAGCAACTTACGAAGTAGTTTATTACTAAATAACAAAATTGGCTTTATTGGTTTTGGAGACTTGGCGAAAAGTCTCAAACCGATGTTAATGCCATACACATCCAATTTTAAAGTTTATGATCCTTGGCTTCCAAATAAGTTAATAGAGTCCAATGGATGTAAATCAGCGTCATTGAGAGAAATTTTCAAAGATTGTGATGTGGTTTATGTACTTGCAACAATAACTACAAAAAATAAAAATATGATAGATAAAAAACTTTTAAGTTCTATGAAAGAAAACGCCTGTTTACTGATCTTAAGTAGAGCTAGTGTTATTAATTTTCTAGATTTAAATGAAGTTTTAAAAAAAGATAAAATTAAAGTTGCTACAGACGTTTTTCCTCAAGAACCGGTTCCAAAAAATGACCCAATTAGAAAGCAAAAAAATATTCTTTTTTCTGCTCATCGAGCTGGTGCTTTAGACAGTGTTTTTTTTGAAATGGGAGAAATCGTTTATGAAGATTTACTTTTAATAACAAAAGGGCTACCTCCTAGACTTTGTCGTCGAGCAGAATTAGAAACTGTTAAAAATTTACGTTCAAAACCAGTAGATATAAATTAATTATATTGAATATGGTTCATTAATTTAGTTCTATAGGTTTATGCTTATTAATATAGATCCGATTATAGGACCTGAGGTGCTTCATACACTTCGTGCCATGGGACATGGAGATAAACTAATTTTATGTGACTCAAACTTTCCAGCTTATTCTATGAATTCGCTAGTTCATCGTTTAGATGGGGTTGATGCCGCTCGAGCGGCTAAAGCAATATTATCAATATTTCCCCTAGATAGTTTTGTGGAGTTTCCAATACTTAGAATGCAAATCGATAACAAACCCGATGAACTGAATGATGTTCATCGAGAAATTATGGAGGTTACTAAAAGTGTTGCAGGTGAGAATTGGAAAATAGGATCAATTGAGAGATTTAAATTTTACGAGGAAGCCAAAAAAGCTTTTGCTATTATTACGACAAACGAAACAAGACCTTTTGGTTGCTTTATTTTGACTAAAGGAGTTGTTAAGCCTGATGGTTCAGTTTGGATATTAAATAATTGAGTATTTGTGTTTTTGGTATTTTTGTAGCAGATATCTGTTTTTTTGCTGATAGCATTCCAGTCGCTGGCCAGACGATATTAGGTGAAAAATATATAATTGGACCTGGTGGCAAAGGTTCAAACCAGGCTATTGCTGCAGCTAGAGCTGGTGGAGAGGTTTCTTTTATTAGTAAAGTAGGAGGCGATAATTATGCAGATCTAGCAATTTCTTTGTATAAAGATTCTGGTATCAACTACGATGGTTTAGAAATCGATAAAAATGAGTCAACCGGATCTGCAGGTATTTTAATAAATAGAAAAACAGGGGAAAATGCTATTAATGTTGTACCTGGTGCTGCTGGAACTATAGGTAAAAATTTAATTGATAAAAATTTAAGTATAATTAAAGATTCAAAAATTTTTTTAACACAGTTAGAAACTCCTAAAGATGTTACCTTTTATGCTTTAAAAGAAGCAAAGAGTCAAAATTGTATTACAATTTTAAATCCAGCCCCTTCAAGTGAAATACCAGATGATTATTTTCAATATATTGATTTTTTTACTCCCAATGAAACTGAAGCAAGTTTTTATTTAAATAAGCCAGTTAAAAACGAAGATGATTGTAAAGTTGCTGGAAATTTTTTTTTAGAAAAAGGTGTAAAAAATATATTGATTACCCTTGGAGAGAAAGGTTGTTATTTTAAAAATAGTAATGAAGAATTTTTAATGCCTGCTTCAAAGTTAAATAAACCAGTTGTCGATACAACTGGAGCTGGAGATGCCTTTAATGGAGCCCTGAGTGTTGCTCTGTCTCAAAATAAAACCTACAAACAGTCGATAGAGTTTGCTAATTTAGTTGCAGGAATTTCTGTGACAAGAGAAGGTGCTGCAAATTCAATGCCAACCAAAAAAAAAATTGAGGAGAGTATAAAATGAGTTATTTAGCTAATGCAAAAAGATATACCAAAATGCAATATAGAAATTGTGGACAGAGTGGATTAAAGCTTCCTTTAATTTCTATTGGTCTATGGCATAATTTTGGTGGAAATGGAATGTCTTCAGAGTCTAAAAAGATATTATTTGAATCTTTTGACTCTGGAATTACTCATTTTGATTTAGCAAATAATTATGGACCACCCTATGGCAGTGCTGAAACTAATTTTGGCAAAGTTATGAAAAGTGATTTAGGAAAA
>CACKOX010000034.1 GCA_902601865.1 uncultured Alphaproteobacteria bacterium
AGCATGGGTGTTGGAGCTGTTAGAATATCTCAAATTTATGGTACACAATATTTAGGTGTAGAGCTCCCGAATGAACACCGAGAAACAGTCACAATAAAAGAACTTTTAAGTGATGATAATTTTAAAAAGACTTCATTAAAAATACCTTTATGTGTAGGTAAAGATATTTCTGGGAACATTGAGGTTATAGACTTAAGCAAAACTCCACACCTATTAGTTGCTGGTACAACAGGTTCGGGTAAATCTGTTTTCATTAATACTTTGCTAGCAAGCATACTTTATAAGTTTTCTCCAAAAGAGCTGAGATTAATTCTTATTGACCCTAAGATGCTTGAATTAAGTGTTTATAATGATATTGCGCATTTACTCACCCCAGTAGTAACGGAACCAAAAAAGGCAATTCTTGCTTTGAAATGGGTCTGTAAAGAGATGGAGAGAAGGTATTCCCTAATGAACGAGGAAAATACAAGGAGTCTTGAAGGTTACAACCAAAAATCTATAGAAAAGCTACCTTACATTGTTGTGTTTATCGACGAAATGGCAGATTTAATGATGACCGCGGGAAAAGAGGTGGAGCACTATGTACAAAGATTGGCTCAAATGGCAAGAGCATGTGGAATACATCTGGTTATGGCTACACAACGTCCAAGTGTGGATATAATAACAGGAAGTATTAAGGCAAATTTTCCATCTAGAATAAGTTTTCAAGTTGCTAGTAAATACGACAGTAGGACAGTACTTGGTGAAATTGGCGCAGAACAATTACTTGGTAATGGCGATATGTTGATGTCAAAAAATGGGGGAAATATTATAAGATATCAAGCAGCCTTTATATCTGATAATGAGGTTAATAAATTAATTAATGAAATTAAAAAAACACAAGAAGTAAAATATCTCGATGAGTTAGACGAAATTATAAAGAATAATGATGAAAACTTTGACACTCTAAGTGAAGAAGACGAGGCCCTTGTCTCAAAAGCTATTGATCTTATAAGATCTACAAACAAAGCGTCTACAAGTTTTCTCCAAAGAAATTTTCAAATCGGTTATAACAAGGCTGCTCGAATTATGGAAACTCTTGAACAAAGAGGGGTTGTATCACAGCCAAATCACACTGGGAAAAGAGAGATTTTAATCAATACATAGTTTTAATATGCCTGATTTAGAGGAAAAACTTAGATCGAAACCCAATTCATTTGAAATCTGATTTTTTAAGTTTGTTAAGTGAGTATCTAGTTTATTCAAAAAAATATCTTTATCTTTTGGCCAAATATTTTTAATCAATTGAACTTTTTCGATACCATCATCAAGGTTTAATAACAAATGCGTTAAAATTTTGTTTTGAATATCAGTAAGTAAAGTAATTTTTTTATTAATCCTTATCGCTTGTTTAAATGGATAATAGTGAAAAATACTAACATGAATATTTTTATTTGAAACTAAATCAAATATTTTTTCAAATATTTCTTCAAAGTTTCTTGGCAAATTAAATTTAATTTGATCACCATCAACTAGGCAAAATAAACTATCTTCTTGCTGATAGATTTTTAGTTGAAAAAAAAATTTGTTTGCATATTCATCTTTTGAAAAAAATTTTTTTTGTTGCAATAAACTAATTATATTCTTTCTTAAAAAAATATCATCACATTCAATGTTAATCATCTTAATATTTATACTCCCAGAAAGGGCTCCAAGAAAAATAAAAATCCTTTAAAGATACATTTTTACAGTCATTTAAATAAATATTCATTTTAATTTGATCTGACAATACAATGATTCTTCTGATAATTTTTTCTGTCTCACTATGTTCAACTCTTATGATGGTGTCATTAAAGTAATGTTCTTTTTTAATGTTGGGGAATTCTTTTATAATATCTATGATTGTTTTGAGCATATCAGTGTTGTTTTTGATTTTAAAAAATTTTGAATTATCTGAATTTTCAACATAAAAAAATGAATTTTTTTTATAAATTATTGTATATAAATTTTTAGAAAAATACTGGTACCTAAATTTATCATCTTTTGTGATTAAAATACCTTGATGTGTATCACCATTATGATGTACTTCCTCAAATAGACACGACATTTCTAATGCTAATGTATTTTTGCTGGCAAAAAAAAATATAAATAAAAAAAAATATTTCATGTAAAAATTAGTGAACCTATACGAATTATGTTACTATTGAGTTTAAGAGCATGTTTGTAATCATTGCTCATTCCCATGCTTAACTTTAAATTTTTATCGACCTCATCCCTGATATTAATTAATTTTTGAAAATATTTTGAAGGATCTTCTATGTTTGGAGGAATACACATTAATCCAACTATATTTAATTTTTTTTCTAATGAGTAATGATATAAATTTAATAAGTCTTTAATTGGAATTCCTGATTTTTGATTTTCGGAGCCAATATTTACTTGGATATAATATTCCTTTGTTCGAGATATGCTTTTTGATAAAATCTTACTAACCTCGTCAACTAAAGAAATCCTATCAATAGTTTGAATAGTATCAAATGTTTTTAGAGCTAATTTAACTTTATTGGTTTGCAAAGGTCCAATCATGTGAAGATTCAAACTTTTTCTTTCACTTAAATTCTCATATTTTAATTTTGCTTCTTGAACTCTGTTTTCACCAAATAAATTAAAATTATTTGATATTAAAGTTTGAATATCTTGCATTGATTGATTCTTAGTAACAATCATCAACTTTGATTTTTTATATTTGTCTAAATCTGTAACTATGGAGTTGAGGTTTTCAAAATTAATGGTCAATTTACAATTCCTTAGTATTCAAATTTTTTATATTAACATTCCTTTTTAAAAATTTATTTTCACTTTTTGAAATTTCTTGGACTTGATCTTTAAATAATTTATTATCACCAACGAACTCGCTAATTGTTTGATAATTTACTTTTAAATTAGGATAATATTGTTTTAGGTGTTGTATTATATCTACCAGTACTTCTTCGGTTTTCTCAACTAACTCTTCAAAAGATATTAACTTTCCCTTATAGGTGCTCAGAACATTTGGATCTGACCAAGAATTAATATTAGTATTGTAATTAGTTTTATTTTCATAAACTTTGAAAGTTTTTTGTTTTAAAATATCTGATAAATAGTTTTTTCCTGTGTAATTAAATAATTCATTATAGGCTTCCTCTGTTGTACCTAGTTTTGTTTTATATTTTATAAATAAATCTTTAAGATCTCTCACTACATAGAAATAACAAAGTGTTGTATTTTGATAAATAAAATAATGTTTTGAGTCAGTCTCGAAAAAAGCAGCACTTGTGTCAAAGATAAACAAATTTTCGTGGCGTTTAAAAAGTAATAAGTTTTGGAAAAAGCCAGAATTTTTTATCATTTCGTTAAATGTTATTTCTTTTGGAGAGTCGTGCCCCTTAAAAGATGATAAGTATTCTGACAAAGACTCTGCAAAATTGTTGGAGTAAAAATTATCATGATAATTTTTTTTTAAATAAAATTTCAAGAAATTATTGATATATATTTGATCATCAAGGTCGTAGCTTACGGTCCAAATTATTTTTTTTTCGTGCAAATCTATATTTGTAGTGTCATTAAGATAATCATTCAATGATTTCAAAACAAAAAAATAAACTGATGGGTCACTATTTTTAAGTCTTCTAATTTCATCAGATGCTTGATGAAAATTTTTATTAGTTATGTGGTCAGTAATAAGTTTCAAATGATAATTAAATTTTATTTTTTTAATTAAATTCATAGTATTATATGCATAAATGAAGACTGTGAATTTGTCAAAAATTATCCAATTAATTAACTCAGGTAACTTTTCCAAAGCTGAAATTGAAATAAGGGGCTTAGTTGAAAACCAACCAAATAATTTCTCACTCAATAAAATGTATGGGATAACATTGCTTGGACAAAATCAATATCTTCCTGCAATTGATGCTTTTTTAAATTGTTACAACTTAAAAAATGATGACTACGATGTTAATGTAAACTTGTCTTATTTATTTATAAAAATCCAGGACTACAAAAAATCTCTTAAGTACTCAGAACTCTCAATAGAAGTTGATAATAATAGACCAGAAGCTTACCAGAATATTGCGGAATGCTATTTAAATTTAAAAAGATTTAATGACGCTGAAAAAAATATTTTGATAGCTATTGAGAAGAGAGGTGGGCTGGATTCTAAAGAAATGTTAAAATTTAAAGATACACTAAATCTTTATGGGGATATTATTTTAGCTAAAAAAGAAGAAGAAAAATTTTGTAATTTAGCAAATAAAATTCTAGATAAAGGTGTTCACGATAATCGTATGCTCATATCGCTTATTAGAATAGATATAAATAAAGTAAAAAAAAGTTATTTAGATAATATGAATAACATTTTAAATAACATTAATTCTGTAAAGCCGCTATTATTAAAAACAATCACTGAATCTAATATATACTTTGTTTTAGCTGAATATTTACAAAAAAAGGATAAAAAAATATCAGAAAAATATTATTTAAAGGCAAATGAACTAATAGCAACCATTCAAAGAGGAACATTATTTCATAGACAAAAAAGAATTTCAAAAATAATTAATCATTTTGAAGCTTGTCGAATATCAAATTCAAATTCATCAATTTCATTAAACAAAGGCAAAGGTTTGATTTTTATTATTGGAATGCCAAGATCAGGAACAACGCTTGTAGAGTCAATAATTTCTACAGCAGATAATTGTGTAGCTGGAGGAGAAAAATTATTTTTTTCACTTAAATGTAATCAATTTTTGAGCGGAAAACATAAGTCTGATTATAACACTTCATTTCTTGAAGAACTTGGAGATGAATATTTATCTACAATAGATATTCAAAAAAATGGAAAGGGGTTCTTTACAGATAAGCTTCCAGAAAACTATTTGTATGTTAAGTTCATTAAAGATGCCTTACCTGCTGCAAAATTTATAATTATTAACAGAGATCCGTGGGATAACGCTATTTCACTTTTTAAACAAAACTATGCATCAAACCTCCCTTACACATCCAGTTTTTTTGGTATTGCTCTAGAATACGCTAATTATGAACACATCATAGAGTATTGGGTCAAAACCAGCGGTCAAAATCCTTTTTTAAATATTAATTATGAAGAACTAGTTTCAAATACTCAAAAGATGGCGACAAAAATATGGGATTACTGTAATTTAGAGGGTGAATATTTAGAAAAAAAAAGAGAGGGTTTTTTCAGTCTTACTGCAAGCAAGCAACAAGTTACTAAAAATATCTATCAAACATCCTTAAATAAAGGTGATTTTAAAGACTATAAATTAAAATTTTTAGACGATTTAGAACAACAGCGTAAATATTGGAGAGATAATACAGGATAGTAATTAATTAGTGTTGCATTTATGCAACATATTTTTATATCCAGCCGATATAGGTCAAAAAAAATATCATTTTTGATCATTTTGACTAATATTTGTTCAGTTTTAATTAAAACTAATAATTAAGAAAGGAATAATTATTATGAAAAAACTAATGATCGCATTATCTGCAATCGCTGCAGCTGTAGGTTTTACAGCTACTGCAAAAGCAGATATTTCTGTATCTGGTTCATCAAATGTTGCATATTTGTCAACAGCTGGTGACGGATCAAATGACGAAGAGTTAGCAGTTGGAAACACTGTTAGCTTCGCACTTTCTGC
>CACKOX010000035.1 GCA_902601865.1 uncultured Alphaproteobacteria bacterium
GAACCTTTTAATTCATTAGATCCAGGTTTAAGGAAAATATTATATGAGGATATTAAAACTATGTCTTTCAGTCATAAACTTATAACTTTAATTAGTAGCCATTTAATTGAAGAACTAAGAAATGTTACAGATAAATTCTTATTTATTCATCAAGGAAAAGTTGTAGAAAATAAAATATTATCTTTTAGACAGCTTAAAAGTCTTAAAGCTTTCAGAGAATATTCCCAATAAAATTATTAACCTCTCTTATCAATTTTTTATCAATAACTTTAATTAACTTTTCCTTTATAAGAACTTTTTTATAAAGATAATCTAACAAGTGACAAATTGGTAAGTAGTGTATAATTTCATCAATAGAAATCCGAAAAATCTTTGAAAGTTTTTTAATTTGAACTTGATTTAGCTTTTCAAGATAAGCAAACATTGCAATTTCATATCCAATACATGATATGAGACTATAATCCCAATCTAAAATAAATAGTTTATTTTTATTAATTATCAAATTTTCAAAATGAATATCTCCGTGACAAATACTATTTTGTTCATAAAAATTTATATATTTTTCAATTTTCTTAATTTTCCTCTTAACTTTTTTTTCTAATTTTAAAATATTTAAATATTTTTTAATCTCATCTACTAATTTTTTTTTTATTAAACTTTGATCTAATTTTTGAATAGAGGTTATTTTTTTTTTAAATTCTCTTAATATTTTTTTATTATCAAATAGTTTTTTTTTAGTTAATGAAAAATCACTTTTTATCTCATTAATTTCAAGTATGTGCTTAGAAATAACATTATGTTTAGGAGTTATGTTAGCTTTGTTAAGAGAATTATAAAAGTTACTATATTTATTAAGATTAGCTCTGAAAAAACTAGAAAAAGCAATTTGGTCATAAACTTTTATTATTTTTTTATAATTATTAAATTCAACTTTATAAATCGTTGTAAAACCAGCATTTTTTCTTCTTAGTGCGATCATATATATGCTATTTTCTTAAAATTCAGATTGTTTTTATGACAATATTCTATACTAATCTAGCTGTACTATTTAAGGCTTATTATTATTGAATTAAAAATTTAGTTTCCCATAAAAACATAGTTTGACGTTTAATGATTGATAACCTTATTAATTTAAGAAAGGTAATACGATGACTACAGGAACAGTGAAATGGTTTAACCCAAAAAAAGGATATGGGTTTATTGCCCCTGATGGAGAAGATAAAGATATCTTTGTTCATATCACAGCTGTTCAACAAGCAGGATTAGACCGCCTCGATGAAGGCGACAAAGTCGAATTTGAAATTGTTGAAGACAAAGGCAAATCCAAAGCAGATCAGTTGAAAAAAGTTTAATTGATATTGCGAATACTTTTTATTTTATCGTAGGCTTGATTTATCTCGGATAGTCTGTCTTCAGATTTAATGATTAATTCTTGAGGGACACCCTGGGCACTTAATTGGTCAGGGTGTAACTCTTTACTAAGCTCAATCCATCTCTTTCTAATCTCGCCGTCTGTTGCTTCTTTATTAACTCCTAGTACTTTGTATGGGTTTATTTGTTTGTCCAGCCACAAAGTTTTAATGCTCTCATATTGGGTTTTAGTCAGCCCAAAGTAATTAGCACAATTCTCTATATAATTTATTTCAGGATCACTTATCTCTCCATCTGCCTCAGCTATATAAAATAAAAGATTGATGACTTGTTCAAGTACTTGTGGTTGCGCTCTAAATAACATCCCAAGCTGCTTGGCATATTGATGAAAATCATCTGAAGTTTTTTTTGCTTCATTAAAAATTTTTCCTACATCACTTTGAAAGTCAGGAGGTATTTTAAATTTTTCTCTAAATGCTTTAACCTCATCTGAAGTAACTTGGCCATCTGCCTTAGCTAATTTTGCCGCTAATATTATAATTCCAATTGTAATTACCTCTTGAGGAGATTGCATAGCTACGTTTCCATTGGTATTTTGCCTTCTTATTTTATCTACACTATGTCCTGCTATAACACCTAGTAATGCACCAATCGGACCACCTAAAGCAAATCCAAATGTACCAGCAAGTAATTTCCCCCAAATACTCATTTTATGAAATTTAATATATTTTAGTTACTTTCAAATTATTTTAACCACTGATTAACTTTATTATGGTCTTTAAGAGTAGCTTCATTGCCATGTGCAAAATGTTTACTCATGTCAGGGTAATACTTATAAGAAATTGGTTTTCTTCCCATAGCAACTGCCATTTCTCTTACATGATGAGGGTCTGCTCCACAACAAATACCAATAAAGTTTACATTTAACTCCATACAGTTTTTTGTGAATTCAGCCATTTCAAATCTATTACATGTAAGTCCATCTAAAGCTATATGAGAGACGTTCCCATCAATACAGCCACAATTTGGATCTTTGATATACATATGCGTAGGGTACTCTTCATTAGTTCTATAAGGAACAGGTAATGCTGCAACATGACAAGATACTTGTTTTCTAATATCAGGAAGTAATTTCATCATCATATCTGGTCCTCTGTAACAATTAAGTCCAACAACATCAGCTCCATGATCCTCTAAAATTTTACAAGCTTCAGCGGCTGTATGACCTTCTCTAGTTTTATCTCCTTTGTGTATAGCTAAATTCACAACTGCAATTAAACCAGCATCTTTTATTTCTTTAAGAGCAATTTTAGCCTCTTCAGTCCAACTAATCGTCTCCGCGATAATAAAATCAACATTATCCTCTTTAGCCCAAGCAATTTGTTCAGCAAACATTTTTTGACAGTCAACACGGGATTGTTTGTTGTCAGGGTCATAAATATTTGTGTTAGCAACGTTTCCTGCAATCATTAAGTCTAAATCGGGAAATTCATTTGCAGCATCTCTAGCAATTTTCAAAGCATTTTTTTGAAGAGGTTCTAGTAACTCTTCTTTGCCTATTAGTCGAAGTTTTTCACGATGGCCGTAGTATGTAAAAGCTTGGACAACATCACTACCAGAACGAATAAACTCGCGGTGAAGCTGAGTGACTACTTCTGGATGCTCGAGGACAACTTCAGGTACATAAGATCCTGCTTGAAGATAACCCCTTCTTTCCATAGCAAAAAGATATCCCTCAGCACATAAAATAGGCCCTTTGTTTAATCTCTCTATAAGGTCCATTTCAATTCCCCCAATTAAATTTTTATGATAATTATTATTACTTTCATAAGTGATTTCTATTGAAAAATTAAGTTCAAACTATGAATTATGTAGATAAAATTAAGACACTACCTATCTGGAAAGGTAATATTTCTTTAAATCCCCTAGAAGGAGGAATTACAAACCATAATTATCTAGTCAAAGATGGTACTTCAGAATACGTAGTAAGAATGGGAGAGGATATTCCTGAGCATTTAGTCTATCGATCTAATGAATTAAATGTAAGTAAAGCGGCTCATGCTATTGGTGTGTCCCCCAAATTGATACACTTTGAGCCAGGTGTGATGGTTTTTGATTATATCCAATGTAAAACTCTTGATCCTGAAACTGTTAGGATCAACCTTGATAAGATTATGCCCATTATTAAAAAAATTCATTTTGAAATGCCAAATCAATTAAATGGTCAGTCAATTATTTTTTGGGTTTTTTATGTAATTAAATATTATTCTAATTTTTTAAAAAAGAATAACTCAAGTCATATTTCAATAATTCAAGAACTAATTAAAAAATCAGAAACACTAGAGAAATTATCTTCTCCTAGGGATATAGTATTTGGCCACAATGATTTCTTGGCTGCAAATTTTTTAGATGATGGCTCAAAAATTTGGGTAGTCGATTGGGAATATGGTGGATTTAATGATCCATTATTTGATATCGGAGGTCTTGCGTCCAATAATGATTTTGATACTGATTTAGAAAACCATTCTTTAGAATTATATTATGATCAAAAACCATCAAAAGAACTTCTGATAAGATATAATGCAATGAAGGCAGCAAGTCTCCTTAGAGAAACGATGTGGAGCATGGTATCAGAGATTACTTCCAATTTAGAATTTGATTATTCTAAATACACAGAAGAAAACTTAACAAAATTTAATAACACGTTTGAAAGCCTTTAATGATTAAAAGTTCTAAAATTGTAATCATCGGTGGAGGAATTGTTGGCTGTTCAACAGCTTATCACTTAGCAAACTTAGGTTTAGAAGTTTGTCTAATTGAAAGTGGCAAACTTACTGCAGGGAGTACTTGGCACGCTGCAGGATTAGTAGGACAATTAAGAACAAATGCAAATATTACTCAGTTACTAGGATACTCTGTAGATCTTTATGACAAATTAGAAAAAGAAACTGGTCTTAGCACAGGTTGGAAAATGAATGGCGGATTGAGGTTGGCATGTAATAAAGAGAGATGGCAGGAGGTATTAAGACAAACAACTACTGCCCATTCTTTTGGTCTTGAGATGGAGCTATTGTCCCCTAAGGAAGCTCAAGATTTATGGCCTATCATGAATATTGATGATGTATTTGGAGCTGCATTTCTCCCAACAGACGGTCAAGCAAATCCTACGGATATTTCTCAAGCTCTAGCTAAAGGAGCGCGTAACAAAGGAGCAAAAATAATTGAAGAGACTAAGGCATTAAAGGTTGTAGTTGAAGATGGCGTAATAATTGCTTTAGAGACTGATAAAGGAACTATTCAATGTGAGAGAATTGTTTGTTGTTGTGGTCAATGGACCAGACAATTTGCTCAAACTGTAGGCGTTAATGTACCTTTAGTCTCATTTCAGCACCAATATTTAGTAACTGAAAAAATAGATGGAGTTGAGTCTAACTTACCTACTTTAAGAGACCCAGACCGCTTAATATATTTTAAAGAGGAAGTTGGAGGCTTAGCAATGGGAGGATACGAGCCTAATCCTTTGTCGTGGGCAGAAAAATCTGTTCCTGATAATTTTCACTTTTCTTTGTTAGACTCTGACTATGATCACTTTGAACAAATCATGAATAATGCTCTTGGTAGAGTTCCAAAATTAGAGACAGCAGGCATTAAAGAACTTATTAACGGTCCAGAAAGCTTTACCCCTGATGGAAATTTTATTTTAGGGGAGAGCCCAGAGCTTAATAACTTCTATGTGGGCGCAGGCTTCAATGCATATGGTATTGCAGCAGGAGGTGGAGCAGGAATGGCTCTTGCAGAATGGGTTGCTAACGGTCGTCCCCCGTATGACTTATGGCCTGTAGATATTAGAAGATTTGGAAAACCCCATCAAGATTTAGAATGGGTGAGAAAAAGAACATATGAAGCATACGCCAAACACTACACCATGGCTTGGCCTTTTGAGGAACATTCATCAGTTAGGCAGTTTAAAACATCTCCTATTTATGAAAATTTAAAAAAAGCTAATGCCTGCTTTGGTGAAAAAATGGGATGGGAAAGACCAAACTGGTTTGCTCCTAAAGGCACAGAACCTAAAGATATTTACAGTTTTAATAAACAAAATTGGTTTGAAGTTGTTGGCAATGAAGTTAGGGCAACTAGAGAGGCCGCTGTATTAATAGATCAAACATCTTT
>CACKOX010000036.1 GCA_902601865.1 uncultured Alphaproteobacteria bacterium
GGAATTTTATTTTTTTTGTCTTGAGCCATCTCTAAAGCGCCCATCAAGCCTATGCCGCGCGACTCTCCTATGAATTCTAAATCTTCAAATTTTTTTAAACCACCCATGAATATGGGTTCAAGGTGTCTAACATTTTCAATCATTTTCTCATTGATTATAATGTCTATTGCCTCTAAGGCGAGTGCGCAACCAACGGGGTGTCCGCCAGCAGTGAAGCCATGAAAAAATTCCTCTGCTTGATAAGAAGCCTCCATCATTTCTTTTGTCATTCTTTCTCCTAAAATGACTGCACCAAGTGGAAAGAACCCTGAAGTTATACATTTTGATGCAATGATAATATCGGGATTAATTTTATATGTTTCAGATCCCCATAAATTACCGGTTCTACCAAAACCACAAATTACCTCATCAGCGATAAATGGAATATCGTATTTATTTAAAATCTTTTGAACTATTTCAAAATATCCTTTTGAAGGAGGTATAACACCTCCTGCACCCATGACAGGTTCGGCAAAAAATCCAGCCACTGTATCAGGCCCTTCCTTTTGAATTAAATTTTCTAAATCCTCACCCATTCTTTTAGTAAACATTTCCTCATTTTCATTTTCTAAACAATATTTCCAATAATGAGGACAGGCAGAATGAATAAATCCATCTAAAGGTAAACCAAATTCACTATTGTATGGTTTTCCAGTCATCGATGCTGAGACAGCTGTTACACCATGATAAGAATTTATTCTGGTAATTATTTTTCTTCTATTGGGATGACCTTTTCTTTTATTTATAAACCACAATAATTTTACAGTGGTATCATTTGCTTCAGACCCCGAATTTGTAAAAAAAACCTTACCATCTGTAAAAGGAGAGATTTCAATTAATTTATCTGCAAGTTCTACTGCTGGCTCAGAGATTCTTCCAAAAAAAGCATGATAGCCTGAAAATTTTTCATACTGTTTTTTTGCAGTTTCCACCATTCTAGGGTGATCGAAACCAACTACCGAGTTCCACAACCCTGAATTGGCATCCAAATATTTTTTTCCATCTTGATCGTAAACATAGATGCCTTTTGCTTGGTTAAGAACAATAGGACCAAGTGAATTTAAATTTTTAAGATCTGTGAAGCCATGTAAAACTCTATCTGTATTAATCATCTTTAATCTACAACCTCATATAAATTTTCTAAATAAGGAATATTTCTAAACGGTATATCTACTAAATCTGTATCAGCTAGAAAATATCCAATAAAAAAAAAGAGTATCATGAAAATTAACTTGAGCATTCTTAAAAAAGGATAATACAGAAATCGAAAAAGGGTTAGAACAATTTGCTCTAACCCTTTAGAAAGAAGTGGCCCACTAAGAAAAAAGCCGCTTCTATAAGGCTGTAAAAAGAGATTAATCTCTTAAAACCATTATAAATAGGCTAAAAACAACATCAAGAAAATTGAAATAACCACAATATATAGAATAAATTAGATCTATATGCTACTAAACTTAGTTAAATCAAAAAATGAACTTCTTTAGATTCCCTGAAAATATTCCCACTATTTTCTACACCATCACTTGGTTATGTTTATTAGCAGTAATCAGTATAGGCACACCTTACTATTTTACTGATGACTTAAATCTATTAATCTCATTAAAAAATAATAATTTAGTTTCAAATTTTTCAGAATTTATAAATCCACATTTAATATTATTAAATCTTGCTATCAAGATATCTAATTTATTTGACCTAGATAATTACCTTATATTAAGATTTCTTAATTTTATTTACTTAGGATTGATAATTTTAGTCACCTATAAAATTATTAAATTAAAATTTTACGATCTTCATTATCTCATGCCACTTACTGCAGTATTATTTAGTGGTGCTATTTTAATTTCAATAACAACCATTAATGGTGCTCTTCTTTCTGGATTAATAACTTTATTAATAATTTATTATTTAATAAGAATTTTTGTTGAAGAAAATATTTTAAATGTACTTTTTTTTATTCTTTTTAGTTTAATTGCATTAATTTTGAATAATTTCTTCTTTATTATTTTAATCTCATTTTTGACTATACTAAAATTATTTAATCTAAAATTAGAAAAGAAAAAGCGATTGAGCTTAATTTCTTATCTTTGTTCAATATATATAATAGCTTTAATTTTTTTAATTATCCAGGGCATTAATGAAACAGATAGTCTTTTTGCCTTTAACTATGATTTATCTATTCTGATTAAGAGAATAATAGAAAGTATTATTTTCTTACTGCCCTTAATAAGTATGTTGATTATCGCTATATTTTATAATATTTTCAAAAGAGTTAACTGGAATAAGGATTTAATAACATTTTTTTCATTAATAATTATTTCTTGGTTTTTATTTATTTTTTCAAATAAATTAAATTTATCAATATTGGTGTTTATGTTACCAATAATGTCCATTTACATTTTTAGGACATTAGAATTTGTAGAATTAAAATGGTCAAAAATTTTTTTAATTAGTCTTATTTTAATACCAGCTATCATTATTTATTTTGATACATCTCTTTATCAAAATATGTCAGACATACCCCGTATTAATTATCTCTTTTACAGTTCAATAATTGTAGCCTCATTAATTAATCCTATTTTTTCGTTGCAGAAAAAATCTTTAACTGCCGTATATAAAATTATCTCTTTTTCCTTAATTTTAAGTTTATTTTTTTCAATAATATTTTTTTATTCTCAATATATGTCTAAAATACTAAGTTTTGTTATACCTGATATCTTATTAAATGAGCTCAATTGTGATATACAAAAAACAGAATTTATATTAGAAGAAGACTATCCTTTGGATTTGATGTTATTTTTTAGTGATAAAGTTGACCCAGATTATTTTTCTGATTGCCAAATAGTACTAACATTTAGCTCAATTGACAGCACCCCTATTGATGATGGTGATACTATAAATAAAACTATATTAGATTTGACATCAAAATCTTATATTAATCTCAACTTTAAAAAATTATGACTTTTCTAAATCAATTGAATTCACAAGAAAAAAAAGTGACTATTTGTTTGTTAATTGGTACTTTTTTTTTCATTCTATTTGATTACTCTATAGCTTCATTTTTTGACAGCTTAAACTACCAAACAAAGTCACTTTTCGGAACTCTTACTCATTTTGGAGATTCTTTATATTTTTTTATACCCACGATTTTAATATGGGCAATTGTTAAAATAATTAAAACTAAAAATCAAATTCTCAATACTATCAGTGAGATAAGTATATTTATTTTTTTTAATATTTTATTAAGTGGCATAGTTACACAAATATTAAAACACATTATTGGTAGACCAAGACCAGTTTTGTTTAATGGTTTTGAACAAAAATCTTTAAGTATTATAAGTTTTGACTCAAAGTGGCATTCGTTCCCATCAGGTCATACGGCAACTATATTTGCATTTATCTTTTGTATGATTATCTTGTTTCCAAAAATCAAAAATATTCTTATAACAATCGCAATTATAATCGCTTCTACAAGAGTTATTGTTGGAGCTCATTTTATAAGTGATATCTTCGGAGGTGTGCTAATTGCGTACTTGTCATCGATATTTGTCTCAAAAAAATTAGCAAGCAAAAATATTTTGTTTACAATAGAAAATGAAAAACTTATCCCAAATTCAAATGTAAATATAATTACAAGTTATATTACCAATGTTTATAAAAGTATTTTTTTTATTTATTTGAATTTTAATTTTTATCTTAAAACTCTCACAATTACATTAATGCTTTCTATTGTCTTCTTCTTATTCCCTTCATTAGACATAACAGTTAGTGGTTTATTTTTTGGACAGGATGGTAAATTTATTGCTACCGAGTCTGATTGGTTTATTTACTTTATTCGCAAAATGTTGCTGCCTATTTTGGCATTATTAGTTTTTTTCGTTCCTATAGCTGCAGTTTTTAAACAAATTTATTTTAAAGAAAAAATTTTAAATATTCCTGTTAGGGAATGGGTCTATTTATTTTCTTGTCTCATTGTTGGCACAGGTTTTGTTGTGAATTCTATCTTTAAAAATTTATGGGGACGAGCAAGACCTAATGACACTATCCAGTTTGGAGGACAAGATCCTTTTACTATACCATGGCTAAATGTTGATTATTGCACTACTAATTGCAGTTTTGTCTCAGGTGATGTTTCATTTTTTACATTATCTCTAGCTATACTTTTAATTTTCAAAAAAACCTCTTGGAATATTTTTGCATATTTATCTATTCTTTTGATTTCTCTATTAAGAATTATGGAAGGTGATCATTTTTTAAGTGATACGATTATGAGCTTCGTAATAACATACGTCATAATCAAATTTTTTTATGAAGTCTTTAATAGATTTCCAGAGGATTTAAATCTAAATAAAAAAATAAATAAGTAAGATGAATTGGTCATGCATAAAAGTAAATCATATATGAAACCGATTTGTATGTTATCTATATAAAGAAATAATTATAGTACTATAATATAGATGAAAAAAATTAATTATTTATCATTGTTTTTTTTAATATTAATATTTGTAATATTGATAATTCTTAATAAAGAAACCCCAAGAAAAATAGCTATTAACTATGATAAATTTGAATATAAAATTCCAGTTTATTTAGGTGTGTTTGATTTATTCAATCGTCACTTCAATTATAAATATCTTGTAAAACAAATTAATGTTAATCAATACAATAAAGAAAATATTATTTTAAATACTGCTAAATGGGTAAACCAAAATATTCAAAAAATTCCCGAAGGGGTTGATCTTGTCGATAGTGATCCTTTAACAATTGTTAAAAGAAGGTTAGGAGAACAATACCAATTCAGCGACTTATTATGTGTATTTTTAATTTATTTGAATATTGATGTATATTTTTTTAATTCTATTGATCCGCTCACAATATTTAAAGTTAACAATTATTGGTCTGTATTAGACCCCTATTATGGTGTTTATTTTATAAATGAAAATGAGAATTTTGCGTCTATTGAAGAATTAAAAACATCAAAATGGGAAATAGTTAATTTAGATTCTCAAAAAATTAACCCATTAGATATTCAAGATACTTTTTTTCAAAATTTCCAAAATTACGATCAGGTTAAAGAACATTATCAAAAAGTTTTTAATGATATTAAATCTAGTAAGCAGTTAGATGAAATGAATATTTTTAATCGAGGTGGAAGAGCTTATATTCAAAACCCTTTTAACAGGGTCAGGTATGAGGTTCATAAAATATTTAATTAATGAAAAGATTTAAACTCATATCGTTATTATCTCTAATAATAATTACTATATTATTTATCTTGTTAAATAAGGAAACAACAAGAAAGATTGCTATTAATTATAAAATATTTGAATATAAAATTCCTGTTCACTTAAAAATTAATGATTTTTTCAATCGTCACTATAATTACCAAAATCTTGTAAAACAAATTAATACTAATCAAAATAATGACAAATTTATCATTTTAAATACTGCTAAATGGGTAAACCAAAATATTA
>CACKOX010000037.1 GCA_902601865.1 uncultured Alphaproteobacteria bacterium
GGTAAAACAATTTCTTATTCTGATCTTGCCATAAAGATAAAAAAACCAAAAGCTGTAAGAGCTATCGCATCTGCGGTTGGGAAGAACCCAGTGGGTTTATTAGTCCCATGTCATAGAGTAGTAACGAAAAGCGGAAATCTTGGCGAGTATATGTGGGGGAAAAAAATTAAGAGGCAGATACTAGATATAGAGTATAAAGGAATGGCTGACTCGACATATAGAGGAGGAAAGTGAAATACCGAATCAGCCCCCGCATGAATGCTAACTGAACACTAGTTAATATTTTGATATAGTCAAAGTTGTTCAAACACAAAAAATCTAGAAATGAACCTTAAATCCATTTTATCCTATAGTTTTCAATCATTTTATCTTGCTGGAAGTTTTTTATTATTATTTATTTTTTTGCCAACATTTTACAATTTATCAATAGGCATCCCCTTAAGTGTTATCGGTTTAGTAATATTAACATCTAGGTTGTTTGATGTTATTTCAGACTTTTTAATTGGCTACCTATCAGAAAAAAGAATTATTTCAGGTCGCTCAAAAAAAAACCAAATCCTTCTTGGTATAATAGTATTTATTTTTTCACTGTTCGGTCTTTATGTTATTCAATCAGATAACATTTATTCTTTCATTTTCTTTTATAATTTAGCCTTGGTTAGTTACTCAATTGCAATTATTCCTTATGACTCAATTGTAATAGATCAAAAAAAAATTCTTAAAAAAAGATTCCGTTTAGCTGCAATTAAAGAAATATTTGCAATTTTAGGAGTATTATCAGCTCTAATTATTCCTACTGTCATTTCAAAACTTCATGGCGTTGATTTGTTAAACCCGTACGTAATAAAAATAAGCGGATTAATTTTTATTATCTTAGCTATTACAGGGGGATTAATTTTTTATTTATTTTATGACGACGAGCTAAATTATAAGTCAAACGAAATTTCTTGGGCACAACTAAAATCATTTATAGAAAAAAACAAAAAGATTGTATCTTTTTCTTACATAACATTTTTTAACTTACTTGCTAATAACTTTACTGCAAATTTATTTATTATATTCGTTTCAGAATATTTAGGGCTTACTGAATATGCAGGATATTTATTAATTTTATATTTTTTAATTACATTGATATCTACACCTTTCTGGTATTTGTACGGTAGAAAATTTTCAAATATGTTTCTTCTTCAGTTTGGTACTAGCCTAACTATATTTGGCTTCCTTTTTGTTATTTTTACAAATAGCAACATTTGGCAAATATATTTGTTTGTTATATTAATCACTGGTATTGGGATTGGAATTGATCTTATTATACCTCAAATTGAATTAGCAGACATTCTTGATCAAAATAATGACAATCGTTTATCTCAGATCTTTACTTCATTCTTCTCAATAATTAAGAAAGCAGCCATTGGTATCGCTGCAGGCATCGCATTAACTGGCTATGGCTATTTACAGTCTATTAATTTCTCATTACACCCCAATATTCCCAATATAATGATATTTTATTTTTTTATTCCACTGATTATTAAATTGTTCGTATTACTCTTAGTAATGAGATATAGAAGTAAATTCCATGTCTCAATTAGAGAGTAAAAAACACTTAATATATATTTTAGGTACTTTTGCATTTTTATTATTTTCCATTGCAGACACAATCATAAAACTAATTGGGGATCTTTATAAAGATACAGTTATTTTTTCAATAGCCAGCATCTCTGCTTTAATTCCAGTTTTAGTTTACTTGCTGTATAGAAAGAGTTTTGCAGAAATAAAAACTAAAAATTATAGACTCCACCTTGTCAGGGGAATTTTAATGACTTTAACTTACTATTTTGTAGTTAAGGGAATAATTCTTCTACCATTATCTATAGCTTACCCAATAATTTTGTCAGCTCCAGTGCTCCTTTCAATAATGGGGATAGTAATATTGAAAGAAAGTATTTATCTTTCAAAAATAATTTCTTTAATACTTGCAATGATAGCAGTTTTTATGGTCTCAGGTTTTAGTTTAAATGCAGGATTTAATTCTTTAGGAGTTATTTTTTTAGTCTTAGGAGTAATATCATTAGCGTGTTTAGATTTTACTGTTCGAGTATATGGGAAGTCCGAGAGAACTATGGCTTTAACTTTTTATAGTATGGCGACTGCTGGTATAATTTTTACAATATTTTCAATTAATCATTATAAAGATATTGCTATGAACGATTTTTTAATAATGATAAGTGCCGGTTTGATTGATGGTGTTGCTATGATGATCTTAATTTATTCCCTTAGAAGGATTGAGGCGTCATTTTTTAGTATCACACATTACTCACAGATAATTTTTGGGATAGTTATAAGCATTGTTGTTTTTAATCATTACCCTTCAATCATTGAAATATTAGGAGCCATTTTAGTGATTATCTCGGGTTATTTGATTTATTCTAAATTAAAAAAACTAAATTGATTGTTGGTTCATTGGGTAAATAGAACATCCTGATATTTTCCATTCCCCATTATCTTTAACTAGCGAGTACATTGCTACATAAGAAACATTGTCTTGAGAGATTATTTGCAATTGGTGATAAATTGATCCTTCAAAAAATTTTGACTCCATGAAATAATAATTTTTTGGGTTATAAACTGGCTCATAGTAATTCTCAACCATGCTCATAAAATCTTGAGGGTTATTAAATCTCATTTTTATATAAGGAGAGGCATGAAAAAAAGCCCCTTCTGCATCCTTGTTAATAAATGCTTTTAGTTGACTTTCAATTATAGCTTGTGTTTCGCTAAACTCAGTTTTATCAATACTTTCTGCAATTGATAGAGTGCTAAATAGAAATATAGATACGGTTGTATAAAATATTTTTTTAAACTGCATGTTATTTATATGCGTAATTTAACAAAGTAGATGAAAATTTTTATTGGTATATTTACTTTTTTTTTTAACCTATCTGTTAGTTATGCAGATCAAAACAGCCCTAAACTTGATGATCTATTTAGTCAGCTTTATGAGGTTAAGAGCTACAAAGAACAAAGTCTTATAGTATCTCAAATTTGGGAAGAATGGCTGATAACTGAAAATTCTGAAGCTCAGATAATCATGGATAACATGCCTTATTTTTTCAGTTCAAAAAACTATAAAGATGCTATCGCTTCTTTAGATTTCATAATTCAAGAGGAACCAGACTTTGCAGAGGCTTATAACAAAAGAGCCACATTTTTTTTTATGATGGGTGACTATGAAAGCTCTATGAAAGATATAGAGGCTACTTTGTATTTAGAACCCAGACATTTCGGAGCTCTTGATGGCTTAAGTAGAATTTTAATTTATTATAAAAACTACGAAGAGGCATTTAAGGTTTATGATGAAATGAAAAGACTGATGCCAAACGATATAACCGTAGATATGAAAATTGATCGTTTAAATCAGATAATTTCGAACGAAACTTAAATTTATAACAAATATTAAAAATGACTTTTGATTTTATAAAGGATTTTTGCCCCTTGCCACCTTCCTCCTCGACAATGTCTCAACCCAAGCGGCTAGGGGACGGGTATAATATTTTAATTTTAGTTGATATGAAACAGATTTTTTATAATTTAAAAAAGCCTGTCAAATAAGAAAAATATTGTTATAGATGTTATTTAAAAATTAATTGGTTATAAATTGAGCTGTGAAAAAAAAATTTAACACAAAAGTAATTCATGCTGGACATGGTTCAGATAAAGAAACTGGAGCAGTCATGCCACCGATCCATCTTTCATCAACGTTTAAACAAATTGAACCCGGAAACTTTGAATATGAATATGCGAGAACAAAAAATCCTTCCAGAGATGTATTAGAAAAACTATTAGCACAAATCGAGTCTGGTCACAAAGCTTTTGCATTTGCATCTGGAATGTCAGCAATAAATACAGTTTGCGATTTATTTGGTACTAACTTCCATATAATTTGCTCCGATGATGTTTATGGAGGCACACGTAGATTATTTGATAAAGTAAAATCTGATATTGAAGTAACCTATATTGATTTTGATAAAAACGTAAACTGGAATGATGAAATAAAGGAAAATACTAAATTCATTTGGGTTGAAACACCCTCAAATCCTTTGATGAAAATTATTGATATTAAAAATACTGTTAGTATTGCAAGTGAATTTAATTTACCAGTTATTTGTGATAATACATTTGCCTCTCCTTTCAATCAAAGACCACTTGAATTAGGAGCAGATATGGTTGTGAGTTCCTCCACAAAATATTTAGGTGGCCATTCTGATATCGTTGGAGGGTCCATTGTCATTAGAGAAAATAAAGAATATGCCGAGAAAATTTCATATATTCAAAATGCAGTTGGCGCTATTCCTTCGCCCTTCGACTGTTATTTACTAACAAGAAGTATCAAAACACTATCTGTGAGAATGAAACAGCATAACGAGAACGCGATTGCCGTATCTAATTTTTTAACAAACCACTCTAAAATTAATAAAGTTTTTTTTCCAGGTATTGATGAAAGATATAAAGAAGTTGCAGCAAAACAAATGGATGGTTTTGGTGGAATGATGTCTTTTATTCTCGATACAAATATTGATGGAGTAAAAAGTTTTCTTAAAAATCTAAATATATTTACCCTAGCAGAGAGTTTAGGAGGGGTTGAAAGTTTAATAGAACATCCTGCTATCATGACTCACGCCTCAATCGATCCTGCAATAAGAGAAAAATTAGGTATTTCTGATACATTGTTAAGAATATCGGTTGGTATCGAGGATGTTGAGGATTTGATTGCAGATTTAGACCAAGCTCTGTCTAAAATTTAAAATGAAAGATATAGTTGATTTTATTGGCAATACGCCACTGATTAAACTCAAATATCCATCTGAAATTACAGGGTGTAATATTTATGGAAAAGCAGAATTTATGAACCCAGCCGGTTCTATTAAGGACAGAACAGCACTTGGAATAATCCTTGATGCAGAGGAGAAGAACTTAATAGAGCCCGGAGGCACTGTTGTAGAGGGCACCTTTGGAAATACAGGTATTGCCTTAACAATGATTAATAATGCTAGGGGATACAAAACTATAATTGTTATGCCTGATGGAGCCTCTGAGGAAAAGCAAAGTATTTTAAGGAACATGGGAGCAGAGCTCAAAGTCGTAGCTACTAAACCTTACTCAGATCCAGGTAATTACCAAC
>CACKOX010000038.1 GCA_902601865.1 uncultured Alphaproteobacteria bacterium
TAACTTTAATTTTAAGTTTAATAGCTTGGGCAGTTATACCAATTAGTTCAACTTACGTAATTGCTAACATTAACATTGGAATTTTATATTTATTTGCCGTGTCATCATTTGGTGTTTATGGAGTAATAATAGCTGGTTGGGCAAGTAATTCTAAATATCCCTTTTTAGGAGCTCTAAGATCAGCTGCTCAAATGATTTCTTATGAAGTCTCAATAGGCTTTGTAATTATCACAGTTCTAATTTGTGTAGGTTCTTTAAATTTGATTGATATTGTCGAAAGTCAAAAAAATATGTGGTTCGCTATACCTCTTTTACCTATGTTCGTAGTATTTATAATATCAGCACTTGCTGAAACAAATAGATTACCTTTTGACTTACCTGAGGACGAAGCTACGTTAGTTGCAGGATTCTTTACTGAATATTCATCAATATCATTTGGTTTATTTTTCTTAGCGGAATACGCAAATATGATTTTAATGAGTTCTTTGACGGTCATTTTATTCCTAGGAGGCTGGTACCCTCCAATAGATATATTCCCTTTAAATGCAATACCTGGAATTTTTTGGTTTGTTATCAAAGTTTTTCTAATCCTTTTTGTATTTCTTTGGGTCAGGGCAACTTTCCCAAGGTACAGATATGACCAACTTATGAGACTTGGATGGAAAATTTTCTTACCTTTAACACTAATTTGGGTCGTTATTACATCAGCTTTTTTATTTTACTTTGGATTATTGCCTAATTAATTATGACAACACTTATTAAATACATAAAATCTTTTACTCTTTTTGAATTAATGAAAGGTTTAAAGTTAACAATAACTTATTTTTTTAAACCTAAGGTCACCTTGAACTATCCTAATCAAAAAGGACCTATTAGTCCTCGTTTTAGAGGGGAACATGCTTTGAGAAGATACCCAAATGGTGAGGAAAGGTGTATTGCTTGTAAATTATGTGAAGCTGTCTGTCCTGCTCAAGCTATAACTATTGAAGCCGAGCCAAAGCCTGATGGCAGCAGAAGAACCAGTCGATATGACATTGATATGACTAAATGTATTTATTGTGGCTTATGCGAAGAGGCTTGTCCAGTAGATGCAATTGTAGAGGGTCCAAATTTCGAATACGCCACTGAAACAAGAGAAGAATTACTTTACGACAAAGAAAAACTTTTACGAAACGGAGATATATGGGAAAAACAAATTAGTGAAAATCTTAAAAGGGACAGCAAATACAGATAATGTTTTTAGTTGGCTCTTTTTTTTTGTTTGCAGCATTTTTAATAACAACATGCATTTTTGTTATTTTTTCAAAAAATCCTGTTAATTCTGTCTTATTCCTAGTATTAGCTTTTCTTAATTCCACTTTTCTGTTCATTTTAATTGGAGCAGAGTTTGTCGGCATCATCCTTGCTATTGTTTATATTGGTGCAGTAGCAATCCTTTTTCTTTTTGTTGTAATGATGCTCGATATACAAATTACAACCTTAATGTATAATATAAAAAGATATGTACCTCTCGCTTTACTTTTTGCTGGCATTATTCTAGCTGAGATAATCTATTTAACTGTATTTAAAACTTCTAAAATTAACATAGATACATTTATTAGATCTAAAAATAATACTGAACAAATTGGAGATGTGCTTTATACAAAGTATTTTATTGATTTCCAATTAAGCGGTATTGTTTTGTTACTTGCTATGATTGGAGCAATTGTTTTAACTCATGTCTATAGACCAACAATTAAAAGACAAAACATTGATAGTCAAAATTCTACGACAGCTAAAGATAGAGTTCAGCTAGTAAAAATTAAATCAGGTGAAGGTATAAAAGATGACTAGTCTTACATACAATCATTTTTTTATTCTTTATTTAATAGTCTTTATTATTGGATGCGTTGGATTATTTTTAAATAGAAGAAATATGATTTTAATTTTAATGTGTATTGAAATTATATTATTAGCAGCAAATATTAATTTCGTATCGGCATCAGTTTTCTTAAATGATATTAATGGACAAGTATTCTCAATTTTTATTTTAACAATTGCTGCTGCTGAGGCAGCTATTGGCTTAGCCATACTGGTTATTTATTTTAGAAATAAGGGAGAGATTGATATAACCCAAATTAATCAATTAAAAGACTGATGTTTAGCTATAAATTACTTTTCTTTCTTCCATTAATTTCAACAATTTTTACATATCCTTTTGGTGTTCTGCTAGGTGATAAAACTGCTCAATATTTTTCATCAACGCTAATATCTATTGCAGCTATTTTAAGCTGGTTTTTGTTTATTAGTTTTTCAATGTCTCCCTCTCCAGAAATTATCATTCCTGTATTAGAGTGGTTTTTTGTTTCGGGTCAGTTTTTTAATTGGGGAATTTCAGTCAACTCTTTAACACTTTTGATGTTAACACTTGTTCTTACTGTATCTGCTTTAGTCCATATATATTCAATTGAATACATGGCACATGATAATTCAAAAGTAAGATTTATGACTTATTTGAGTTTATTTACATTTTGTATGGTAGCCTTAGTTGTAAGTGACAATTTAATTCAATTATTTTTTGGATGGGAAGGTGTCGGACTAGCCTCTTATTTACTGATAGGTTTTTGGCACCACAAGAAATCTGCAAATTTAGCAGCTATGAAAGCTTTTTTAGTAAATAGGGTTGCAGATTTCGGCTTTCTTATTGGTATCGCTACTCTTTACATATTTTTAGATACATTATCCATTAACGAAATAATAGCAGGTAAAGAAAAATTATTAAATTATGATATTAATTTTTTAGGCTTTAATATTAATGCGTTAGTTTTTTCATGTTTTTTTCTTTTTATAGGTGCCATGGGAAAATCTGCTCAATTTGGTTTTCATACTTGGTTACCTGATGCTATGGAGGGACCAACTCCAGTCTCAGCATTAATTCATGCAGCTACGATGGTAACAGCTGGTGTTTTTTTGACTGTTAGATTTTCAGAATTAATGGTCATGTCTGATTTTATTATGACTTTTGTTCTCATTATAGGACTACTTACAGCATTTTTTGCGGCATCAGTTGGATTTTTTCAAAAGGATATAAAAAAGGTAATTGCGTACTCTACTTGTAGTCAATTAGGTTTCATGTTTGTAGCTTGTGGACTAGGCGCATTCAACATTGCCATATTTCATTTAATAACACATGGTTATTTTAAAGCCTTACTCTTTTTATCATCAGGGTCAGTTATTCACGGCGTTAATGATGAACAAGATATGGATAAAATGGGTAATCTTTTTCCAAAGATGAAAATAACAGCAGTAATGATGTGGATAGGCACTCTTGCTATAATTGGCTTTCCATATTCATCTGGTTATTTTTCAAAAGATTTAATTTTAAGTTCATCTTTTAATTTGAACAGTTTTGGTCCTTTAGTTTATTTCATTTTAGCAATAGTATCTGCAATGACTGCTTTTTACTCATTCAGATTAATATTTAAGGTGTTTCATGGTAGTTATAATGGACCTTACGATTATGAAAAAATTCATGAATCAGGACCATTTATGTTGGCTCCTTTATTGCTTTTATCATTAGGAGCAATCTTTGCAGGCTACTTCCTAAATGATTTACTCGCTGGATATAATTCAAAAAATTTTTGGAATGACATAATATTTTTAAACCAAGATAAACATTATTATTCTTCTTTTTTTCCAATAATATCTAAATCCTTAGTTGCTTTAGGAGTTGCTTTTGCAGTTTACTACTATGGATTTAATATAAATAAACTTGCTGACTTGAAAAAAAGGTTTTACTCAATTTACAATTTTATTTTGAACAAATGGTACTTTGACGAATTATATAATAAGATTTTTGTTTTACCTTTGTATAATTTAGGAAAATTTTTATGGACTAGAATAGACCAAGGTATTATTGATAAATACCTCCCTAATGGAAGTGCATCCATAGTATCTACAATTTCAAAAGCGTTTAAAAGAATTCAAACAGGATATATATTTGATTATACATTTATAATAATCTCAGGTTTCACACTTTTTATAAGTATCATTTTTTATATATCTATCACATAAAATGAGCTTCCCAATATTATCACTATTAATCTTAACTCCTATCATAGGAGCATTAACTCTATCATTATCAAGTAGTTCTCAACTAAAAAATAAAACTATTTTTTTATCTGGTTTATGGATCACTACAGGTGAATTTCTTCTAAGTTTACTTTTACCAATATTTTACGATAAAACTAAAAATGGTTACCAATTTACAGAGTACCACACATGGTTCGATAAGTTTGACATTAATTACTATGTTGGTGTAGATGGTGTATCTATTCCATTAATACTTTTAACTACTTTTCTAGTTCCTATTTGTTTATTGTGC
>CACKOX010000039.1 GCA_902601865.1 uncultured Alphaproteobacteria bacterium
TCCTCCAAACTTTCTCCATTAGGAGGTTGATCTGAATAACCCCTTCTCCATTTGTGAACTTGCTCTTCTCCAAATTTGTCAGCTGTCTCTTTTTTATTTAGACCAGTAAGATCACCATAATCTCTCTCATTTAACTTAATATCTGTTATTATTTTTCCCTCTTCGTATAAATGATCCCATTGATCAAGATTTTTGAGAATTATTTTAGCTGTTTCTTGCGCTCTTTTTAACTCACTAGTGAATACAATATCAAATTTAATATTTAAACTTTTGAAGTTTTGTCCAGCTTTGTTAGCCTCGTCTATACCTTGTTCAGATAATTCAATATTTTTGAAGCCAGTAAAAAGATTTAATTTATTCCACTCACTTTGCCCATGTCGAATTAATAAAATATTTTTCATTTAATTTGATATATATTATTAATCATACATGGTCAAATTTCGTATTGAAAAAGATAGCTTAGGGGAAATCAAAGTTGATAGCTCAAAACTATGGGGGGCCCAAACACAAAGGTCAATAGAGAACTTTCAAATAGGTATTGGTAAATTTCATTTTCAAAATATTTTTATAGAAGCTTTAGCTTTACAAAAAAAATCATGTGCTTTAGCAAATTTAGAATTTAAATTATTATCAAAAAATCATACAAAAGTTATTGGAAAAGTTTGTGATTTAATTATTTCAGGAAAATTAAATGATCATTTTCCTCTTATTGTATGGCAAACTGGATCAGGGACCCAAATCAATATGAACCTGAATGAAGTTATTGCTAATAAAAGTAATCAATTATTAGGGGAAAAACTTCCAACTAACCATCCTCTTCACCCAAATGATGATATAAATAAATCACAATCTTCAAATGATAGTATTCCTACTGCAATGCATATTGCTACAGTATTATCAATACACAGACATTTATTTCCAGAAATAGTATCTTTTAAAAAATCTTTAAAAAAGAAAATTTCTGAATTCAAAGGAATTATAAAAATTGGTAGAACACATACTCAAGATGCAACACCAATAAAAATTTCAAATGAATTTTTAGCCTACTATGATCAAATTTCTTATGCTGAGAGTGTAATTAAGAAAAGTTTAAATAAGCTTTATGAACTAGCTCAAGGGGGTACAGCTGTAGGCTCGGGTATAAATGCACCTTATAGTTTTTCCAAGAAATTTATTAAATATTTAAAACAAGAAACAAAGCTTCCATTTAAATCTGCTCCCAATAAGTATGAGTCTCTTGCATCTCATGATGTATTTATTGAAGTTATGTCAGGTGTTGAAATTTTAACTAGTGCGTTATTTAAAATGGCAAATGATATCAGAGTATTAGCCTCTGGGCCAAGAAGTGGGATTTCTGAAATAATCTTACCAGCTAATGAACCCGGCTCATCTATTATGCCTGGAAAAATTAATCCTACTCAGTGTGAAGCCTTATCGATGGTATGTGCACATGTGATTGGTCTACGAAATTCTATAACATTCGCATGTACCCAAGGTCATTTTCAATTGAATGTATATAATCCATTAATTATTCATAATACTCTTGATGCTATTCGTTTAATCGGTGAAGCAATGGCCTCGTTTAGAGCAAATTGTTTGAAAGGATTAAAAATAAATAAAAAAAGAATAAACGAGCTGTTAAATCGTTCTTTAATGTTAGTGACTCCCTTAACAAAAGTGATTGGTTATGATCTTGCATCTAAAGTTGCACTAAACGCTTACAACAAAAATATTTCACTAATGCAATCTTGTTTAGAGTTAACTGATTTATCTGAAAAAGATTTCAAAAAATATACTGATCCAAAGAAAATGGTTTAGTTAATTTTATGTATCTTATAATTTTCTTCTGATTTAAATAACTCTTTGAGTAAGTTATTTGTAATAAAGTGACCTGTTTTAAAACCTTTGTAAGTTCCAATAATAGGATAGCCTGACAAGTAGAGATCTCCCACTACATCTAAAACTTTATGGCGCATTAATTCATTCTCATATCTTAATCCATCTTTATTGAGTGGTTTCTTGTCTTTAATAACTATAGCATTATCAAGTGAGCCACCTTTAATTAGATTTTGTGACTTAAGATATTCTATTTCTTGAAAAAAACCAAAAGTCCTAGCTTTTGAAATAGACTCGACATAATTACCATTTAAGTTTCTAATCTTAATGTCTTGATCATCATACTTTCCATCAAAACTAGACTCTAAATTTATATTTAATCCTTGGTCTCTTGATGAGTTTGGTGCTAATTCAGCATATCCATAATCACATAGGAATTTTACAGGCTTAATTATTTCCAAAATATTTTGTTCAGAGTCCTGCTCTTTTACTCCTGTTTTTAAAATGTTTTCAACATAGACTTTAGAACTACCATCAAGAATAGGTACTTCAATGTTGTCGATTAAAACCTCACAATTGTTAATATGAAGACCAGCTAGTGCACTCAATAAGTGCTCAACTGTCTTAACTTCAATTCCATTTGAAGCAATGTTGGTTGAAAATTTTGTAGATATTACGCTATCCCATTTAGCAGGAATAATAACAGATTTATCTGTTCTATTGAAAAAGATACCGGAATTTAGTGGAGCTGGATTAATGGTTATATTTGTTTTAACTCCAGTATGCAGTCCAATACCAGCAAAACTCACTGAGTCTTTCAAAGTGTAACTTCTCATTTAGAATATAATAAGAAAATACCGATAAAGTATTACTTTATAATTGTAAAACTTTGTATTTATTGATTTGAGCCTTTACGAAGATATGATGGGGTATCTATATCCTCGATATTCTCATTTATGCCAGTAAATTCTGAAATCTCTGAAATCTCTGTGTTATCAGTATCACTAGAAGTTTCATTAGATAGGTTACTTTGCTCGTCTAAAACATCACTAAATAAAAAAAGGTTTGGGTCTGTTTTGATTTTCTTGGACTTAGGCTTTTTCTCATGGCTTTTGTCATTTACTTCACTTGTTTTGATATCAGATTTCATTAAATTAGATAGCATGCTAAAAAAACCTGTTTTCTTTTTTTCTTCAAGATTTCCATAATTAACATTATTTTCTATGCTTTTCTCAATTATTTCTTCTTTATCTTCTAGTTTTTTATCCACATCATTTGACAAGTTTAATTCTTTATTTTCATTAGCAGTTGACTCCTCTTCAAGTATACTTGAGATATCTTCATTCGGTACAGTTTCAGAGTTATCATAAGATAAATTTTCTTCAATTTTATTTTGAATAGAACTAAAGCCTGAATTATTTTCAGACTCCGGGTAATAGAGAATTTTTTTTCCTGAAGCCTCTATACCTGTTGCAAAAATACTTATTTTTAATTTACCTTGAAGAGTTTCATCAATCAAAGAGCCGAATATTATGTTAGCCTCAGGGTTAACACTTTGTCTAATAATATTTGCAGCGTGATCTACTTCTAACAAAGTCATGTCACTTCCTCCAGAAATATTAACAATAACTCCTTTAGCAGTATTCATATCAATATTTTCAATTAAAGGATTAGTTAAAGCTAGATTAGATGCCTCTACTGCTTTATTATCACCTTCCGCGACTGCTGTACCCATCATAGCAAATCCCATTTCTTTTATAACGGTTCTAACATCAGCAAAGTCCAAGTTAATAAGTCCTGGTTGTGTAATTAAATCAGTGAGTCCTTTTACTCCATCAAAAAGAACGTTATCTGCTTTTTTAAAGGCCTCTGCAAAGGAAGTTTGCTCATTAGACACCTTAAATAAATTTTGGTTAGGTATAAT
>CACKOX010000040.1 GCA_902601865.1 uncultured Alphaproteobacteria bacterium
TATCGATACGATTATAAACCAAAAGGAAATTAACCAATCAGATGATGAGTCTAAAAAACTTTATTGTATTTATGTAGCGATTGGTCAGAAAAGATCTACAGTTGCTCAGGTCGTTAAAACTTTGGAAGAAAATGGGGCGATGGAATACACTATTGTCGTCGCAGCTTCTGCTTCCGATCCAGCACCTCTTCAATTTTTAGCACCTTACGCAGGTTGCTCTATGGGTGAGTTTTTTCGTGACAACGGAATGCACGGCCTAATCGTTTATGATGATTTATCAAAACAAGCAGTTGCATATAGACAAATGTCATTACTACTAAGAAGACCACCAGGACGTGAAGCGTTCCCAGGTGATGTTTTTTATCTTCACTCTCGTCTTTTAGAAAGAGCAGCTAAAATGAATGATGAAAATGGCGGTGGAAGTTTAACAGCTTTACCTGTTATTGAAACACAAGCGGGTGATGTGTCGGCATTCATTCCAACAAATGTGATTTCAATTACTGATGGCCAGATTTTTTTAGAGACAGAATTATTCTTCTCTGGTATCAGACCAGCGATTAATGTTGGTTTATCCGTGAGTCGTGTGGGATCTGCAGCTCAAACTAAAGCTATGAAAAAAGTTGCTGGTAAAATTAAATTAGAACTGGCCCAATACCGTGAAATGGCTGCCTTTTCTCAGTTTGCATCAGACCTAGACGCATCCACTAAACAATTATTGGCAAGAGGTGAGAGATTAACGGAACTATTAAAACAAGATCAATACGTTCCTATGTCTGTTGCTGACCAAGTTTTAAGTTTGTACTCGGGTGTTAGAGGCTTTTTGGATAAAATTGATTTAGCTAAAATCACAGATTTTCAAGTTAAGTTCTTAGAAGGTCTTCGCGCTGACCACTCTGATATTTTTGATGAAATTAACAATACCGGTAATTTTAGCGATGAGTCTGACAAGAAAATTGAGGATTACTTAGAAAAGTTCACCTCTAATTATAGTTAATGCCAAATTTAAAAGAACTTAAGAATAGAATATCCAGTGTTAAATCTACCAGGAAAATAACATCTGCGATGAAGATGGTAGCTGCAAGTAAGTTGCGTCGAGCTCAAGATTTAGCAGAGTCATCAAGGGTTTACGCTGATAGCCTGAGTTTTATTCTTTCTTCTTTAGCTGGCAATACTAAAAACAGTTCTGATTTGCCAGAAATTTTGACAGGTAGAGAAAATTCTAAAATTAGCCTTTTAATTATTAATTCCTCAGACCGAGGTTTGTGTGGTGGTTTTAACTCTAATCTTTTTAGAAACGCAAAAAATTGGATTAGTGAACAACAAGAAAAAGGTAAATCTGTCAAAATTATAACTGTTGGAAAAAAAGCATCAAGCTTTTATAGAAAAACAGATTTAGATGTAATTGCAAATTTTGATGATTTAAATTCTAATGACAAACAACTTCAAGTTTCAGAAGAAATTAAAAATAAAATTATGGAGCTCTTTGAAAATAATGAAATAGACGAGGTTTCAATTTTATTTAATAAGTTTGTCTCTGTGATTGCACAAGAGCCAACATATCAGTCATTAATTCCTTTAAGCAATGATGAAGCTGACGAAGAAGTGACCGATACTAGTAACGCTGTTTTTGAATTTGAACCTGATAAAAATGAACTACTAGAGTATTTGGTTCCAAGAAATTTTTTAACACAAATTTATAGAAGTGTTCTTGAAAGTTCTGCATCAGAGCATGCAGCAAGAATGACTTCCATGGACAACGCAACAAGAAATGCTGGAGATATGATTGATGGGTTGACATTAACTTACAATCGAACAAGACAAGCATTCATTACGAAAGAACTTATCGAAATTATTTCGGGAGCAGAAGCTGTTTAGGAAAGGAGCTACAAATGGCAAGTAATAAGGCAGGAAAAGTTACACAGGTATTAGGGGCTGTGGTTGACGTCGCTTTTGAAGGAGAATTACCCCCAATTTTAAATGCATTATCTACAAAGGTAGGTGACCAAGATCTGATTTTAGAAGTAGCACAACACCTTGGTGAAAACACTGTGCGAACTATTGCCATGGATGCAACAGAAGGCCTTCAAAGAGGCCAAGAAGTTCAAGACAATGGTGACCCTATTTCTGTACCAGTAGGACCTGAAACTTTAGGTCGTATTATGAATGTAATCGGTGAACCTATTGATGAACGAGGTCCAATTGAATCAAAAAAATCTCTTCCTATTCACAGAGCAGCTCCTGATTTTGTTGATCAATCTACTGAAACCGAAGTTCTTGTAACTGGTATTAAAGTTATCGACCTTTTAGCTCCATATTCAAAAGGTGGTAAAATTGGCCTTTTTGGTGGTGCTGGTGTTGGAAAAACTGTTTTAATTATGGAATTAATTAACAACGTGGCTAAAGCGCATGGTGGATATTCTGTTTTTGCTGGAGTGGGTGAAAGAACCCGTGAAGGAAATGATCTTTATCATGAAATGATCGAGTCAGGGGTTATAAACCTTGATGGCGATACTTCTAAAGTATCACTTGTTTACGGTCAAATGAACGAACCCCCAGGAGCAAGATCACGAGTTGCTTTATCAGGATTGACTCAAGCGGAATATTTTAGAGATGAGGAAAACCAAGATGTTTTATTTTTCGTGGACAACATCTTCCGTTTTACACAAGCAGGTTCTGAGGTTTCCGCTCTCCTTGGGCGTATACCTTCAGCGGTGGGTTATCAACCTACTTTGGCAACAGATATGGGTGCACTTCAGGAAAGAATTACTACTACCAACAAAGGTTCAATTACCTCTGTGCAAGCAATTTATGTTCCTGCCGATGATTTAACTGACCCAGCTCCTGCAACATCATTTTCTCACTTAGATGCAACTACTGTGTTGAACAGATCGATTGCAGAACTTGGAATTTATCCAGCTGTAGACCCGTTAGACTCTACTTCTAGAATTTTAGAACCGAGGACATTGGGTGATAAGCACTATCAAGTAGCAAGAGATGTTCAAAAAACTCTTCAAACGTATAAAAGTTTGCAAGACATTATTGCGATCTTGGGTATGGATGAATTATCTGAAGAAGATAAATTAGTTGTATCAAGAGCTAGAAAAATTCAAAGATTTTTAAGTCAACCTTTCTTTGTCGCTGAAGTCTTCACAGGCTCACCAGGAAAGTTTGTTTCTTTAGAGGATACAATTAAAGGTTTTGATGGATTGGTCAAAGGAGACTATGACCATATTCCAGAGGCTGCTTTTTTATTTAGTCGGAACAATTGAAGAGGCTTTAGAGAAAGCAAAAAAAATGGCTGAGGAAGCAACCAAGTAAACATGATCAATTTGAAGGTCGTATCTCCTCAAAAAGTCATTTTTGAAAAAGAAGTTGAAATGGCAGTATTGCCTGGTGCGGAGGGTGATT
>CACKOX010000041.1 GCA_902601865.1 uncultured Alphaproteobacteria bacterium
ACTTTTAATAGCAGCTTCGACACTTCATAATCGATCTGATCGACATATATCTGGAGGACACTTTAAAGAAGTTTTACATCCAATTGAATTACCAGAACAAACACTTTGCTTTAATGGAAAAATAGACCGTCCAAGACTATCAAATATTGCGCTGACCAAGGCAGAAATAGAGACATTAGCCTCAAGTTATGATGAGTGTAACACCACAGTAAGATCAACTGTTGTAGGTGCTTGGGATTTTCACGCAAATATCGGGAAAAGTATTTCATCTACAAAAATTGTTGATACTTCGCCAAATAATCACCACGGTTTCATTATTAATATGCCTAATAGAGGTATGACAGGACATAATTGGACAGCAGATGAGATGGTATTTCATCACAAACCTGAAGAATATGGAGCAATCCATTTTCATGATGATGATATCGATGACGCCAGATGGGATGTTGATTTTACTCTAAAAATTCCAGAAGGTTTAAAAAGCGGAGTTTATGCTGCAAGACTCAGAGTTGACGGAAGAGAAGAATCTGAATTTGAAGATTACATTCCTTTTTGTGTTAAGCCACCTAAAGGCACAGCTACAGCAAAAGTATTGTTCCTTCTCCCAACAAATAGTTATATGGCTTACTCAAATGACAACCTTGGAACTAACTCGGTGGTGGCACAGTTATTAGCAGGTAAAGTGCCAGTCTTAGAACCAGCAGACTTATATCTAAATGAGCACAGAGAATATGGACTATCAACTTATTCTCTTCACTCTGATGGCCACGGTGTATCAATATCATCAAGATTGAGACCTATATTAAATATGAGACCAAAATATAGACATTGGCTATCACCATCATTGTGGCAGCTGAATGCTGATTTACATTTGACGGACTGGCTTGAAGAAAAAGGTTTTGATTTTGACGTACTAACAGACGAAGACCTTGAACACGAAGGAATTAATTTACTTAACAGATATAAAGTAGTGTTAACCGGAAGCCATCCTGAGTACTCATCAGAAAAATATATGGATGCACTTGAGTCTTATCAAATGCAGGGTGGAAGATGTTTTTACCTAGGTTCCGATGGTTTTTATTGGATCAGCGAATACCATCCTGATAATTCAAACATAACAGAAGTTAGAAAAGGTGAGGCTGGGACAAGGGCCTGGACCTCTAATCCTGGAGAATACAATAATGCATTTGACGGTAAATACGGAGGTATGTGGAGAGCAAGAGGAAGAATACCATCTAAGGTATGTGGACTTACCTTTACATCATATGGTTTTGATGTTTCCTCATATTACAAACGAGAAGAGGATAGTTTCAAACCTGAGTGCTCTTGGATATTTGAAGGAATTGGAGCTGATGAAGTTATTGGTGATTTTGGTCTTGTTGGAGGTGGTGCAGCAGGATTAGAACTAGATCGTTATGATTTAGAGTTTGGTACCCCACATAATGCCTATTATCTCGCTAGATCACAGGATCATTCAAATATGATGCTTCAAGTTAATGAAGAGATACATTTTGCCGTAAGAGGTTATTATGGCGGCGGACACGAAAACCCAATGGTGCGTGCAGATATGATTTATTACAAAACACCAAATAATGGAGCTATGTTTGCACCTGGCTCACTCGCATGGTGCGGAAGTCTTTCACATAATAACTATAACAATAACGTCTCAAAAATTATGGAAAATACTCTTAAAGGTTTTTTAAAAGATGGACCGTTACCGTAAAGTGAAAAAAGAAAATATGCAGGAAATACCATGGGGTAAAGAAACTCTTGGTGCGCTAGATACTCCCTTAAACGAATTAGAAAAGAAAGCACTTCAAAATTTAGATGTAGACAAACTAAACGACATGGCAGAGTGTTTGTTTGCTCTTAATAATCGACATTATGGACCTATTCCAGGAACGTACATGGTTATGTGTATCGAACCCAATAAAACTTGGTGTGTGGGGCAACTTAGTGCTGATAGAGCTAAACCATTTGTGCTCTTTCCTGATCTAGTTTTTAACTCTGTTAAAGAAGCAACCGAAGCTGCTGAAGCTCTCAAGGCTGAAAAAGCTGAGGGCGTACCTTGTAGAAATATTTAAAGACATGGCTAAAGCCAATGTCATGATTGATAATCAAAAAACACGTGTTACAGAATGGTCATTTGAAGTTGGTGATGAGACTGGTCAACATGTCCATGAATATGACTATGTCGTAGTACCCTTAATTGATGGGGAGCTTAAAATTGTGAACCATGATGGACAAGAAACAATATCAAAACTCACTAAAGGCGGCTCTTACTTTCGAGAAAAAGGAGTTAACCACAACGTTTTAAATAACAATGATTTTATTTACAAATTTATTGAGATAGAATTTAAATAAGTAAAAAATGAGTGAAAGTTATAAGAAATCTGATTTAGATCAATTTGATAAAATCATTGCTAACAAAAAAACTGACCTAAAAAAAGATGAATATTCTATTAAAGATGCTATAGAAAAATCCAAACAAGAACATCGACATCTAACTAACTCTCAAGCCTCTTCTGATATAAAGCTATATATGTTTCAAACTGGCGTTTTAAAAACAAAAATGAAATATATTAAAATGAACCAATCAAACGAGGACTTCGAAATTCCAGTACCATGGTTTTTAATTAGGCACCCAAAAGGTGATGTTGTTATTGACGGTGGAAATGCAAAAGAAGTAAGTGAGGATAAGCATGCTCATTGGGGCTCAGTAGTTGCAGCTTATGACCCAATCATGGGAAAAAGCGAAAACTGTATTGATCAACTAAACTCTATTGGTGTAAACCCAGCAGGCATTAGGTATGTTCTGCATTCTCATCTTCACCTCGATCATTCAGGTGGTGTTGGAAGATTTCCAAACGCAACTCATATAGTTCAGCAAAAGGAATATGATTATGCTTTTAATCCTGACTGGTTTTCAAAACCGGCATATATCAGAAAAGATTTTGATAAGCCTGGAATAAACTGGAAATTTTTAAGAGATAAAAATGATGATTTTTATGATTTATACGGAGATGGTTCAATAATACTAATTTTTACACCTGTAACAATCAAGGCATCTTT
>CACKOX010000042.1 GCA_902601865.1 uncultured Alphaproteobacteria bacterium
ATGACAATCAATATCCAAGTTATTTATCAAAAGGTACTTTTTTTCCAAATATTAAACTAAATAACAAAAAGCATATTCATGATCTTCTTAAGAACGATGATACTTATATTCTCTCTGATAAATACAAGCTTAAAAACACAATAAATGTCATTTTACTTTCAGAGATTTCAAACAAAAATACATATCAAATTAGCAAAAGTTCATATGATTATTTAAATTTAGATAAATGTTATTATATCGTTGATAATCACGGTCTAATTACAACTGTTGATATTGTTGACAATATTGGAATAACTAATGTTTCTGATAGTAAATTAAAGTACTCAGATAATAAACAATCAAGTATTGATAATTTTTATGCCACTGGTTATGAGCCATCATTGCCTAAACTAAAGTTACCCAAAATTTGGCCTTTTAAATCGAAAATCTAATAATCTCTTTTATTTGATATATTTAACAATATAATCTCTGCCTCATGAAATGGACCAAAGATAGTTGGAAGAAATTTGAAGCTAAGCAAATGCCTGCTTACGCTGATCAAAACAAATTAGACTCCGTGATAAATGAATTATCATCTATGCCTCCCTTAATATTTGCTGGTGAGACTAGATCTTTAAAATCTCACATACATCAAGTTCAAAAAGGTGAGTCTTTTTATTTACAAGGTGGTGACTGTGCTGAAAGTTTTCAAGAATTAAACCCTAATACAATTAGAGATAATTTTAAATTACTTCTACAAATGTCCGTAGTTTTAACTTTTGCAACTAATAAACCAGTTGTTAAATTAGGAAGAATGGGTGGTCAATTCGCAAAGCCTAGAAGTTCGGATTTTGAAGAAAAAAATGGTCAGAAATTACCTAGCTATAGAGGAGATATCATCAATTCATTTGAGTTCAATGAGTCCTCTAGAGAACCAGACCCTAAGAGAATGATTAGAGCTTATAATCACTCAGCATCAACTTTAAATTTATTAAGAGCTTTTGCTCAAGGTGGTTTTGCTAGCTTAACACAATTAAATAAATGGAATTTAGACTTTGCTGATAATTTTGACACAACAAAAAAATTTAAAGAATTATCTGAAAAAATTGCAGACAGTATTAAATTCATGAACGCATGTGGTGTAAATGAAAAAAATACAAGAGAACTAAGAGAAACAGATTTTTACACCAGTCATGAGGCTCTTCTTTTGCCTTATGAACAGGCTTTTACCAGAATAGATAGTACAACAGGGGAATGGTACAATGTTAATTCTCATTTTTTGTGGGTAGGAGACAGAACTAGAGATCCTGACGGGGCACACATACATTATTTAAGTGGTATCAAGAACCCTCTGGGTTTAAAAGTAGGACCATCCACAACGGTTGATGATTTAAAAAGAAATATTGAAATACTTAACCCTGAAAACGAAGGCGGAAGATTAACACTTATTATTAGAATGGGAGCAGAAAAAATTAACGCAAACTTCCCTAATTTATTGAAAGAAATTAATAAACTTGGAGTGAACCTTACTTGGATATGCGATCCTATGCATGGCAATACATCTACAAGCAAATCAGGTTATAAGACAAGAGCCACTGAGAATATATTTAAAGAAATTCAATCTTTTTTTGAAATTCATAAATCAGAAGGTACAGTCGCAGGAGGTGTACACTTAGAATTAACTGGTTTAAATGTAACTGAATGTGTCGGAGGACCTGATGATATTAAAGATGAAAACTTAGGGGATAGATACCATACTTTTTGCGACCCAAGGTTAAATGTAAATCAATCATTAGAACTCTCATTTTTACTAGCTGACTTATTATCAAACGGTGAAATGAATTAGTTTTCTTATTCATTATGAATAAAAAAACAAATTCAGACTTAATTAATAATTACACAGATAATTATTTTTTAAAAACAAAAAAAATTATTCAAAAGTATGGTGACATAAACGTTACTTATGCCATCTTTATTCGTAGACCGGGTATCATAGCATTAAAATTAGCTATCAATTGGATAAAACAAATATCTAAAGATAGAGGTATTAAAGTTAAAACTTCAAGTCCCTTTAAAGAGGGAGATCACTTTGGAGCTGGCGAGCCAATACTTTATATAAGAGGTTCGTTTAAACATATTGTGGATCTAGAGACTTTACTCCTCCAAAAAATTGGTCCTGCTTGTATAGCAGCTGCAAACGCATATCAAATGTGTTTTGACCTACCTAAAACCTCTTTTATAGCAATGGATGCAAGACATTGTGCAGGCTCAGAGATGTCAGAATTAATGTCCTATGCAGCATCGGTTGGTTCTAAATCAGCAAAAAAAAAGAATGCAAAAGGTTTTATTGGAACTTCTATTGAAGCAACTTCACATTTTTTTCAATCTAACAAGGCATTAGGGACAATGCCTCACGCACTAATAGGATATGCCGGATCTACTCTTGAGGCAGTAAAAATGTTCAATCAAACATTTCCCAAAAATGATTTAGTTGTTTTACCAGATTATTTTGGCAAAGAAATTACTGACTCAATACAAGTATGCAATTACTTTGATAAGCTGTCTAAAGCAGGAAAAGTAATGATTAGATTGGATACACCAAGTGGAAGATTTATTGAGAATCTAGATACTTCAAAATCTTATGAAGTCCTAGAAAAACATGCGCCTGGATCAATAAAAGATTATAGATCTGATAAAGAGTTAAGACACTTAGTTGGCCCAGGAGTTTCGGCTGCATCATTATGGTATTTAAGAGCTCAACTTGATAATTTTGGCTTTAAAAAGGTTAAAATTATTGCCTCCAGTGGATTTACTAACGAAAAATGTAAAGCAATGTCGCTAGCAAAGGCCCCAATAGATATAATAGGAACGGGTAGTTACCTCCCAGAAAAATGGTCAGAAACTTATGCAACAGCTGATATTATAAAATACGGTAATACCTCTAGAGTAAAAGTTTCAAGAGAATACCTACTTAAAAAAAGTTAAATGATAGTTACGCGTTTTGCACCAAGCCCAACAGGTCACTTACACCTTGGTAATA
>CACKOX010000043.1 GCA_902601865.1 uncultured Alphaproteobacteria bacterium
CCAACGCCGTAAAGATATTGTGGCTTTTTACAATTAATTCGAAAAGTATTAGTACCTACACCAAATATTGGTTTATCAATAAACATTTTTAAAGAGGCCACATAGTGCTCCTCATGATGAGGACTATAAGGAAGATAAGGAAAAGTTGTTTGGCTTACTTCATTGATTGTTTGGTCAACCATACGTGTTTTAGCAGAGGGATTAATTTGAAGTATTCCTAAAATAATAATTATTGAAACTAAAACACCCAAAATTCTGTACATTCGGTAATGTGGAATAAAAATAACAAGTAAAATAGTAAATAAAATTATATTAAATAAAGGAGCCCTCTCTCCTGTGAGAAAAATAATTACCTCACACATCACTAAAAAAATAATTAAAAAGACGATATTCCTTTTTGTTTTTTTATAATTTTGATACAGCAGGGAAAAAGTGAAAAGAGATAAATAAGAAATATATCTTCCAATAATTTGCTCTTGACCAAATAAACCTGTTAATCGAGTAGTTTCTCCTCTTTCATTGCCAAAAAGATTTATACCGACTATATATTGGTATAAACCATCAAGGCAAACTAGTGTAAGGCATGCGATTGATATGATTATAAAACATTTTGAAATATATGGGTTATTATCTAACAAATACCATACGCCCATTGCGAAAAAGATATAGCGAAAATAGAACATACTTCCCTCTATAGTTAAGGACTCCATAGGAATATCAGAGAGGAGAGACCTCATAATACCATAAATACTAAAAAGGAAAAATCCAACAAATATAGGATTTTGATAATAATACCATTTTTTTTTATAAACTGACTTAAATAAAAAATAAAAAGCAATTAGAGATAAAAAAATATCAGGAAGTGCGGGCCCTGTGATTAAAACAACAGGGATAAGCATAAAAAGTAATGAAAAAAAAACAACATCTAATGAGATAGACCGATCTAAAAATAATAATTTAAAAGGTGAAATATTATTATTAAGCATATTTTAATATGAAGTTATACAGACAAATTTATAAAAAAGGCAAAAAAAAACGCCATAAGTTAATATGGCGTTTTTATAAAAAATGGATAAGGAGAGAGGCTACATCATGCCTGGCATTCCACCACCCATACCACCCATACCGCCCATATCAGGCATTGCAGGTGCAGATGATTTATCCTCTGGTTTGTCAGTAATCATTGCTTCAGTAGTAGTTAAAAGTGCAGCAACTGAAACAGCATCAATCAAAGCAGTTCTTACAACTTTAGTTGGATCTACGATTCCAGCTTTAACTAAATCACAAAACTTTCCAGATTGAGCATCAAATCCATGTGAGTTGTCTTTACTCTCTAAAATCTTTCCAGCAATAACAGCTCCATCAAAACCTGAGTTTTGTGCTATTTGCTTTAGTGGTGCTGAGAGTGCTTTTCTGACTATATCTACACCATATCTTTGGTCGTCATTTTCAACCTTAAGATTTTTAAGAACGTTTGTAGCATAAAGAAGTGCTGTTCCGCCTCCTGGTAAAATTCCTTCTTCAACAGCTGCTCTGGTAGCATGCATTGCATCTTCAACTCGGTCTTTTTTTTCTTTAACCTCTACTTCAGATGCTCCGCCTACTTTAATTACAGCAACTCCACCAGCTAGTTTAGCAAGTCTTTCTTGAAGCTTCTCTCTATCATAGTCGGATGTGGTTTCTTCAATTTGCTTTCTAATTTGATCGCATCTTGCTTCAATATCTTTTTTCTTACCTGCCCCACCAACTATAGTTGAATTTTCCTTATCAATGACAACTCGCTTAGCTTTACCAAGCATATCCATGGTAACTGACTCTAACTTGATACCAAGGTCTTCACTAATAACCTGTCCACCAGTTAAAATGGCAATGTCTTCCAACATAGCTTTTCTTCTATCACCAAATCCAGGAGCTTTTACAGCGGCTATCTTTAATCCACCTCTTAACTTATTAACAACGAGTGTTGCCAAAGCTTCGCCCTCGACATCTTCAGATATAATAAGTAGTGGTTTTGTAGACTGAACAACTGACTCCAACAATGGTAACATAGGTTGTAGGCTCGCTAATTTCTTTTCATGTAAAAGAATTAAACAATCTTCCATCTCTGCTTTCATCTTGTCTGCATTAGTGACAAAGTATGGGCTTAAATAACCTCTATCAAACATCATTCCCTCAACGACGTCTAATTCAGTATCTAAACTTTTGGCTTCTTCGACGGTTATGACTCCCTCTTTTCCAACTTTTTGCATAGCTTCAGATATCATTCCTCCAACTTCGCTATCACCATTTGAAGCTATAGTTCCAACTTGATTAACTTCTTTATCTGATTTGACTATTTTTGAATTCTTTTGTAGTTCAGAAATAATAGCATCTGTTGCTGTATCCATACCTCTTTTTAAATCCATTGGGTTTAATCCAGCAGCTACTGCTTTCATACCTTCAGTAGCCA
>CACKOX010000044.1 GCA_902601865.1 uncultured Alphaproteobacteria bacterium
TAAGTTTAAGTTCCATCGAGAATAAGAAAACTAATGAGAATGACCAATTTTGTAATTTATTAAATACTGTTAAAATTGGAATAAACTCTTTGGAATCAAAAATTTTAAAGAAAAACATAAATATTGATATTAATTTAGACCAATCTCTTTTAGTTGGATGCCCTCATGAAGAATTTATTCAAGTGGTTGTCAATATCGTTAACAACGCTGTTAAATATTCAAAAGATGGTGCTAAAATTTTTATTAATGCTCGTGAAAAAATGAATACTAGTACTATGACTGAATATGTCGAAATTTCCTTCAAAGATAATGGCATAGGCATTGCAGAAGAGCACATCTCAAGGCTTACCGAGAGATTTTACAGAGTGGACAGTGCGCGATCCAAAGAGGTTGGTGGTACTGGATTAGGCCTTTCAATTGTGAAACATATTTTGAATAAAAACATGGGTTTTATTGACATAAAAAGTGAAGTTGGAAAAGGCTCAGAGTTTTTAATCACAATTCCAAAGCATGCTTAATAAAACTTTAACATATTTTTAACATAAGATTTATTTCTAACGGATACTTTTATCTCAATTTAAACAACATAAAGGAACTTAACTATGAAAAAATCTATGTTAACTTTTCTTGCTTTAGCAGTAAGCGTGCTTTTCTCTGCTGAAACTTTTGCAAGAGATCAAATCAATATTGTTGGCTCATCAACAGTATACCCATATGGAACAGTAAACGCACAAAGACTCGGCGAGTCAGGTTTTAAAACCCCCACTTACAACCCAATTGGAACTGGTGGTGGAATGAAAGCATTTTGTGCTGGTGTGGGAGTTGAATTTCCAGATATTACTGGAGCGTCACGACCAATGAAATCTAAAGAAGCTAAATTATGTCTTGAAGCCGGTGTAACAAACGTAATTGAAGTGATGTGGGCTAATGACGGTATTACTTTTTCTCACTCCAACGAAGCAGAACCCTTTTCTCTAACAAGAGAAGAAATTTTTACAGCTATGGCTGCAAAAGTTGTTGTTGATGGTGAAGTGGTCGAAAATCCATATCAAACTTGGAACGAAATTAACCCAAGCCTTCCAGCATACAAAATTGAAGTATTAGTAGCTCCTCCAACCTCAGGAACAAGAGATGCATTTGATGGTAAAGTAATGGAAGCTGGATGTACATTAGAAGCAGTAACTGGCAGTGACGATGGATGTACTGATTACAGAGAAGATGGAAAAATCATCGAGATGGGTGAGAATGACACTCTTATTGTTCAAAAACTAGTTGAGGATCCAGAACGTTTTGGTTACTTTGGTTATTCCTATCTAAAAGACAACGGAGATAAATTACAACCATCTACTGTTGAGGGAGTAGTACCATCTGCTGAATCCATTGCAACTTATGAGTATCCAATGGCAAGACCTCTTTTCATATACTTAAAAGCAGATCACATCGGGGTTGTACCTGGCATTCAGGAGTTTGCACAAATGATGGTAAGTGATGAAGCAATTGGTGATAACGGTTACCTAACAAAAATTGGTGCTGCACCTATGGTACCAGACCTTATCAATAGAGTAAGAAACGTTACTGACAACTTAGATGCAATGGGATTTGATATTGCTGCATGTGCTGAAGCAAAACACCCATTAAAAGATGCTGGTTACGCTTTTTCAAGCGGACTTTGTAAGTAAGCATTAATTAATTATCTTATTTTTAGGGGCAAGATTTCTTGCCCCTAAGACAAATTCAGTTTATAGAGGAATAGGACAGTATGCTTTATTTATCACTTGTTTTAGTTTTTATACTTTCTTATTCTTTTTACTTCTATGGTAAAAAAAGAGCATTAAGCCTAAAATTTAAAAAAAATGAAAATCTTTCCTCTCTTCCAGATTATTATGGATATTACGTTGTCCTTTTAGTTTTTTTTCCAGCAATAATTATTTGGTTCTTTTTACTTCTTTTTAAATCAAACTTTCAAGAGATGTTTGTAATGTCCCCTGTGTTATTTCCAGATGTCGCTACATGGAGCTCTGGAAAATTCGGTTTAATTATGAATAAGATTAGCAACCTATCTATGATTGTTAATTTATCAGAAATTGATTTGACCGTAGGCGATAAATCAATTTTAAAAATGGCCAGTGAGAGTGAGATAATTGCAGCAAAAAATTTAGCAAATTTTGACAAGATCTACGGATGGTCGAATTTAACTCTATTTATCATTCTACCTGTGCTTTTAGGATTTTTGGCTACGAAATCAATATCAGGAAAACTAAATGCACAGCCAATTGTTGAGAAAATT
>CACKOX010000045.1 GCA_902601865.1 uncultured Alphaproteobacteria bacterium
ACATCAATTAAAGTTGACTCCAAAAAATCAAATATTTCTCCATCTAAAACATTATCAGCGTTAGATGTTTGATAATTAGTTCTAAGATCTTTGACCATTTTGTAAGGATGAAGAACATATGATCTTATTTGATTTCCCCAACCTATTTGTTTCTTGTCACTCTCTTCCTTTTTTTTTTCATTATTTTTTTTATCTAATTCTATCTCATATATTCTAGATTTTAACATCTTCATAGCAGTGTCTCTATTACGATGTTGTGAACGTTCACTTTGGCTTTGCACAACAATATTGTATTTTGTATGTGTAATTCTTACAGCACTATCAGTGGTATTGATATGCTGCCCCCCAGCCCCAGAGGCTCTAAATGTATCAATCCTTAAATCTTTATTATTTATATTAATTTCAATTTCATTATTTATTTCTGGATAAACCCAAACACTGGAAAAACTTGTGTGTCTTCTCTTATTAGAGTCAAAAGGTGAAATCCTTACTAACCTGTGAACTCCTGTTTCATTCTTTAAATAACCATAACTTTTAAAACCAGAAATCATTAAAGTCATACTTTTAATACCCGCCTCTTCTCCCTTTTGAGTATCTATAATTTTACAATTATAATCATTTTTTTCTGCAAATCTTTGGTACATTCTTGATAACATTTCTGCCCAATCTTGACTCTCTGTCCCTCCAGCACCAGCATGTATCTCTAAGTATGCATTACAATCGTCTGTTTCTTTATTTAGTAGTGATTGTATTTTTAATTTCTCACATTTTTTTTTTAATTCATATATCTTATTTACTAATTCTTTAATCTCATTGTTATCTAAAGACTCATATATTTCAATAAACTCTTTGAATTCTCTAAATTGGTGAGAAATAAAATCAAAATTATTAATAATATCATTGTTTTGTTTAAGTTTTTCTTGTGATTTATTAATTAGATTTATATTGTTCCAATTATCTGGATTTGTAATTACTTCATTTAGATATTTGATATCTTTAGAAGTCTTATCGTAGTCAAAGACTCCTCCTTGTTAAATTTAAAAGGAAGTCTATTTCTTTGATTAAATTTGATAGCTCAAATTTATCCATTAATTAATTCCACCGATACTCTTAATTTTGTTTATATCTTCTAACATTTCTAACTGATCTTTCGTAAAATAGTCAATTATTGTATCTTGTCCATCAGTAATTTCACCATTATGTTTATCGACTTTTTTGATAATAAGGTTACTAGGTACAACAAATTTATCTTTTGAGTTTTTATTTTGTAATAAATAATTTTCAATAATGGTTTTAAAAATTGGTAAAGCTACTGAAGATCCTGTTTCTTTGTAACCAATTGACCTTGGTTTATCGTAACCTACATAAACTCCTATTACATATCTTGGTGTAAGTCCAAAAAACCATAAATCTTTACTCTCGTTTGTTGTTCCAGTTTTTCCCGCTATAGGATAATCAATTTTATTTAAAGACTTACCAGTCCCTCTTTTAACAGCACCTTCAAGAATATTTAGTATTTGAAAAGAAGTTTGTGGAGATATTACTTTTTCTTTCTGAGACTCTATAATTGGTTTTCTATATGATCTGTCATCAATTGTGAATGAACAATAATTGCATTTAAAATAGTCATTATTAATTATTAATTCACCATCGCTTGAGACAACTTTTTTAATTATTGAGGGTTCAACTATATAACCACCGTTTAAGAATATTGAATATGATTTTGTCAAATTTAAGAGATTATTTTCCACAGCACCAAGAAGAGTTGAATAAACATCAGTATTTGTGGTTTTATTATAAAAATTTATTTTGTCTAAAAAATTATTCACAGAATTTAATCCTAAATCTAAACCAATTTTGAGTGTTACTAAGTTATTTGATGTTTCTAATGCTCTTCTAAATGTTAATTCTCCATAAGATTTTTTTGTATAATTTTTAGGTATCCATATAGGAAGATTATTGCCTTGCTCTAGGAGAATATCAGAGTCCAATATTTTTGTATTTGGTAAGTATTTTCTACTTTCTAAAGCTTCCGCGTAAATGAAAGGTTTTATAGATGATCCTGGTTGCCTGTATGCCTGTGTAGCTCTATTAAAATTACTAATACTATAATTTACTCCTCCAACCATAGAAATTATATCTCCATTAAATGGGTCCATAATAACCACAGATCCGTTAATATTGTGTGATTGAACTGCATAAAAAGAATTATCTATATTGGTAACAAATATATAGTCATTCAATTCTAAATAGGTATTTGGGGAATTTTTTTGGGGCC
>CACKOX010000046.1 GCA_902601865.1 uncultured Alphaproteobacteria bacterium
AACAATTAAAAGAATTATTGCTGTCACTATTCCTGAAAGAAACATAATAGAGGTTGAGTTATATTTTTTTCTTAATTGACTGATTGTAACTATGTAGCTTCCATACCAGACTGCTGTTAGCACTCCTAAAAGATCTCCTATAAATTGTGATTTATTAAATTTAAAGCTTTCACCGAGTAACATTAACATTCCCACCATAGACAGTAATGCTGCTAAATAAAAAAATTTAGAAAATCTCTCTTTTAAAAAAATTAAGGAAAAGATAATAACTACTATTGGAGCGAGGTTTGATAGAAAGGTAGCTTTCGAGACAGTGGTAAGTTTTATTGACCAGTGCCAACAAATCAAGTCTAGAGCAAAAAAAATACCTGAAATAAGAAAAATTACATAACTATTATTAAATTGAGGAAATTTAACTTTCTCAATTATATTGAAAGATGAAAAAAATAAAAAAAAAGGCAAGCTTATAAAAATTCTATAAAAAGCAGTCATTATTGGATCTACATCAGAAAATCTTACAAAGATCGGGGAAAAAGCAATCGCAATAGCACCTATTATTAAAATAAAGAATGGGTTAATTTTAAGCAAAAACTTCTTCTGATTTTTCTTTTTCTACAATAGGTAGGTGAATAAAAGCAGAAAATAATGAAATAACTATTGCCATTATCCATGCTAAGTCAAGAGAACCATAAGCATCTATTACTAAACCACCCACAAAGGATCCAAAAAAAGCACCTGCTTGATGAGAAACCATTACAATACCAAAAAGAGTTGATAGGTATCGTGTTCCAAATCTATTTGCAACTATACCTGAAGTTGGGGGAACTGTTGAGAGCCAGAGTAAGCCAATTAGACAGCTAAAGCCAATAATAACAAAATTGTTAGTTGGTAAAATTAATAGGAAGAATATTACTATGCTCCTTGAAAAATAAATAAAAGAAAGGACATATTTTTTTTTAATAATTCCAGAAATCTTTCCTGATATTAAAGTACCCATCATGTTAAATATTCCAATTAATGTTAATCCCGTTGCGGCAATAGTAGTTTCAAGTCCTTTTAATTTTGTAAAAACTGGAAGATAATTTGAGATTAAAGCTACATGTAAGCCACAAACAAAAAATCCTAAGATTAAATATTTATAACTTTTATCTTTGAAGGCTTCTTGAAGAACATCTGAGATTTTTCTTTTAGTAAATTCTTTTTTATTTTTCTTTTCAGGTTTAGGTAGTAAAAAAATTAAGGATAAAGGTATCATAAATAAGAAAAAAATAGATGTTATTTGAAATGATAAACTCCATTGATATGTGGATACTAAAAATTGATTTATTGGTGTAAATATGAACATACCAGAGGCAGCAATAGACATTAATATCCCTGTTACAGTACTTTGTGTTTTATCATCTGCATAAAACTTTGACACGCCTCCAATAATAACTGGTACAGAAATTACTCCAGCAGAAAGTCCACCTATAACGCCAACGCCAAATAAGAAATGAAAAGGATTAACAGCGGATGATGCTACATAAAATGATAAAGAGACACCGATAAATCCTACGCAGAGAGTTTTTACATACCCTTTTTGTTCAGCAAATGCCCCAGCTATAGGTGACATAGAGCCCCACAGTAAATTAAAAATTCCATATGTTAGTCCGATTAATGAAGCACTAAAAACAGTTGAACCTAATAAATCAGGAACGTAAATACCTAAAGACATTCTAAAACCATTCCCTACACATAGTATTAATCCACTGATTAAAATGAGGAAAAACGATTTCATCCGCATAAATTATATTAATGTTAGAAAAAAAATATGTTTATTTTTTAAGTTAAATATCTATTATACGCCGACATGGGTTATCCTAAAAAACATCGTGGCAGACGTAAAATCGGTTCTCGAAAACGTCGCGCCAAACGAAGAGCAAAAAAGAAATAATTATATTCATTTTTAATTTTTTATTCTTAAAATAGAACTTATATTTTGAATAGAAGATTTTTTTTAACTTTTACTTTAGGAGGGTGTTTAGTTGGGTTGAAACCTTTATTATCAATGGAAAAATTAGTGCTAACAGAAACAGAATGGAAAGCAAAACTCACAGAAGAGGAATATTATATACTTAGACAGTCTGGAACAGAGCGCCCTGGTACAAGTGTCTTAAAT
>CACKOX010000047.1 GCA_902601865.1 uncultured Alphaproteobacteria bacterium
GATAAAAAGAAAAAACCATCATTTATTGAGGCTGAAAGAATAAAAAATTTTGCAAAAAACCAGCAAAAGGTGGTATTCCCGCAAGTGAAAAGAAAAACACGAGCATACTGATAGATTTAGAGTTTGATGTAAATCTTAAACCATTAAGTTGAGATATTTTTGTGAATTCACCATCTACAGTTCTTAAATTAAGTAAAACAGCAAAAATTCCAAAAGTAGTAATCAAATAAATAATTAAATAGAAAAATAATGTTCCCTCAGACATTAACTGATAGCTCATGATACCTAGTAACATAAATCCTATGTGATTAATTGAGCTAAAGGCTAATAATCTTTTGATAACTTTTTGTGTAATTGCTCCGTAAACTCCAACTAGTAGTGATATCGCACATACCATTTGAAAAATATAATCCAGAGACTGAATGCCTGAAATGTTAAGTTCTTGATAAACTCTAAATAAAAATATTAGTGAGGCAAACTTAGGTAAACTAGCAAAGAAAAGTGTGGATATAGTCGGTGATCCTTCATATACATCTGGTGTCCAAATATGAAATGGAGCTGCAGAGACCTTAAAAAATAAAGAAATGAGGACTAAAGATAAGCCTATTTCACTTGTGGTTGTATAATTATTTAGGTTTTGCATATAAAAAGAACCGGTATCGTAATAAATCATTGAGATACCAAATAAAAGGAAACCTGATGACAAAGCACCAAGAGAAAAATATTTAATCCCCGCTTCATTTGATTTTAAATTTTTTGTATTAAAGGCTGCCATTAAATATAATGACAAAGATTGAAGCTCTAACCCAATAAAGGCTGTTAAAAAATTATCACTTGAAATTAGAACGAAAGACCCAAGAATAGCGAATAATATGAATAGGATATATTCATATCTATACAGATTTTCATTTTTTAATGGTCTCTTTGAGAGTAAGATAAAAACAATTGAACCAATTGAAAGTATTATCTTTGATAATACAAATAAGTTAATTGTATTTAATGAAAGATCAGTGGAAATATAAAAATCTTTTCCAAAATTAATAAGTATTAGTGTTAATATGAAGAAACCTACAGCGTTTATTGCAATAGACCTATCCTTATTAAATAACCCAAAACATAATGTTAATAAAATAAGAGCGAGTATAAAAATTTCTGGAATGAATTGATAAAAATTGATCATTAAAGAATACTCATAAAAATACTCTTGTTAATCATTTCAAATAATAGTTTAGGATATACACCTAGAAGCATCGTGAGAAAGGCTAAGCAAGAAAAGTAAAAAATTTCAATATTTGTTAAATCTGCTAATTGTTTTAAATCAGTCTTTAAGTCTCCAAAATTTACATTTTTATATAATAAAAGCATATAAGATGCTCCTAAGATTACCCCAATTGCTGTGAAAAATGTAAGGTACACGCTCACACTTATAGTAGACATAATTACTAAAAACTCTCCAACGAAACCACTAGTTCCAGGTAAGCCTACAGACGAAAGCATAAAAATCATGAAAAAAAATGAATATTTAGGCATTACATTCGTGACTCCACTATAATCTGAAATCATTCTTGTATGGTGTCTTTCGTAAACAACTCCAACTATTAAAAAAAGTGCGGCTGATACTATGCCATGACTTATCATTTGAAAATATGCACCATTTATACCATCCTGTGTAAGAGTAAAAATACCTATTGTAACAAAACCCATGTGAGCCACAGAGGAATAAGCAATCATTTTTTTCATATCTAATTGTCTTAAAGCAACAATTGACGTGTAAACAATTGCTACACAGCTTAGTGCAAAAATCATTGGCTGAAAATATATTGATGCATACTCAAAGAAAGGCAAAGATAGTCTTATAAAACCATATGCCCCTAACTTAAGAAGCACACCAGCTAATATCACTGACCCACTTGTAGGAGCTTGAACATGAGCATCAGGTAACCAAGTATGAAAAGGAAACATTGGAACTTTTACAGCAAAAGATGCGAAGAAACATAAAAATAGGATTAATTCTATTTGTTGATCAAAAGTAAAATCTGAGATTAATTCAATATTACCTGAATTAACTTTAG